>CAMDRY010000391.1 GCA_945906975.1 Bordetella parapertussis
CAGCGAAGCAATCTCGTTGCCCTGGAGTCTTCCATCGCAATGCTACAAGATTGCCGCGTCGGCTGCGCCTCCTCGCAATGACGACGGCTCATTCTGGAAGCAGTGACCTGCGGTAAAGGTAAATACATAATTTTTGTCATTGCGCGCGCAGCGAAGCCATCTCGTTGCCCTGGTGACTGCCGTCGCAATGCCACAAGATTGCCGCGTCGGCTGCGCCTCCTCGCAATGACGACGGGGCATTCTGGAATCAGCTCTTGGTTGAAAAAGGTTCTAAAATCCGATCCATCATGCAGCTTAGCGTCCATTTCACGCTTGAACAGCTTAGCGCCTCCGAAACGGCGCTGGCGCGCGGCATCAACAATGACCCGCCGCCCATTATCGTCGAGAATCTCAGGCGGCTCGCCGCCGGGCTGGAACAGGCGCAAGAGGTGATCGGCTACCCACTCGACATTTCCAGCGGCTATCGCTCGCGCGAACTCAATATCGCCATCGGCGGTGCGGAAAAATCGCAGCACTGCCTGGGCCTGGCCGCCGACTTTACCTGCCCCGAATTCGGCACGCCGCTAGCAATCGCCGCCGCGCTGCGCGACTCCGGACTGCGTTTTGACCAGTGCATTCTCGAGTTTGGCCGCTGGGTGCATCTTTCCTTCAGTACCGAACCACGTGGACGCCTGTTGACCATCCACGATGCGAAGGAAGGCTACCTTGTCGGGCTGTGGGATACCGAGGGCAACAAGGTGGGTTAGGCGGGCTGATTCGTCATCCCTGCGAATCCCGCTCCGGGGACCAGACCGGGGATCCAGTGTCGTAGAGTTCGAAATCCAAAAGTCACTGGATTCCCGCTTCCGCGGGAATGACGGCGTTTTTCAATGTCTCCAGAAACTCCGGGTCACTTGCTGCGAATCAAGGTACCTATACCCTCGTCTGTCAGGATCTCCAGCAGCAGGGCATGCTCGACGCGACCGTCGATGATATGCACGCTCTTGACCCCGCTCTTGGCCGCCTCAACCGCCGATGAGATTTTCGGCAACATGCCACCCGACAGCGTGCCGTCCGCCACCAGTTCATCGATAAGCTTGGGCGTCAAACCGGTCAGCAGTTTGCCCTTGCTGTCGAGCACGCCGGGCGTGTTGGTCAACAGCACCAGTTTTTCGGCCTTGAGCACTTCGGCGATCTTGCCGGCCACCAGGTCAGCATTGATGTTGAAGCTCGTCCCATCCTTGCCCACGCCTATGGGTGCCACCACCGGGATAAAACCGCCCGCCTCGAGCGTGTCGATGACAGCCGGGTCGATGGATGAAATCTCGCCAACCTGACCGATGTCGAGCATTTGGCCGGGCTTGTCTTTGTCCTCGATCAGCATTTTTTTGGCGCGAATAAAGCCGCCATCCTGACCGGTCAGACCGACCGCCTTGCCGCCGGCCTGGTTGATCAAAGTGACAATGTCTTTGTTAAGCGCACCCAGCACCATCTCGACCACGTCAAGCGTGGCGTCATCGGTGACACGCATGCCCTGCACGAAACTGCTCTTGATATCGAGCTTCTTGAGCATCTGCTCGATCTGCGGGCCGCCGCCGTGTACCACCACAGGATCCATGCCGACAAGCTTTAGCAGCACCACGTCGTGGGCGAAACCGGCCTGCAGCGCGGGATCGGTCATGGCATTGCCACCGTATTTGATGACGATGGTTTTGCCATGAAAACGGCGGATGTAAGGCAGCGCTTCGGCGAGCACCTGGGCTTTGATTTCTGCGGTGGCAGTCATGGTCGGCGACTTGATTTTGGAGTCAAGATTGTACCCCCGCGCCAGCCCGCCGCGCCGGCAAATAAAAAGCGGCCGGGAAAACCCGGCCGCTCCCACACCCCGCGCAAAAGACGAAACCACGGGAGGTCGGCTTCCCTTGCGCGGTGCCGCAGCAGCGGCGATATGCCGCCGCCGCGGTACTTTACTGCACGGTAATTTGCTTGCTCGCAGGCGCCGCTTTTTTCGGCAACACCAGTTCGAGCACGCCGTCGCTGTACTTCGCCTGCGCGCCGGCTTCGTCGACTTCACGGCCGAGGCGGAAGCTGCGCGAATACTTGCCCAGGAAGCGCTCGGTATGCACGACGCGCTCGCCTTCCTTTACTTCCTTTTCATTGCGCGTCTCGGCGCTTATCGACACCACGTCACCGTCGACACTGATGCGGATATCCTCTTTTTTCACCCCGGGCAGGTCGGCCAGCACCTTGTAATCGCCATTCTGTTCACTCACATCAATTCTGAACTGGCGGATATCGTTCGCAGCCGGGCTGTCGTAGGAAACCGGACGCACGACAAAGCCTTTTAACAAGTCGTCAAAAATGTCCCCCAGCGGGGAATAGCGGTTCACATTTACCATGATCGTCTCCATATCTGTGGTCGAAAAATTCGTTCAGGCTCGCGCCCATGCTTCCAATATGGGGAAGCGCGGCGGCGTTTCAAGAGCCCGCCCCCGCGTATTGCACCCTCCTCGGCAAGCGGTTAGAGTGCCCGAAGCAAACTCTTGCATATAGCCGTGCCCGACGAAAACACAATCGCCCTTGAACTTGAGCAGACCCGCCCTTATCTGATGCGGTTCGCCCTGCTGCAATTGCGCAACGAAACGGCGGCCGAAGACGCGGTGCAGGAGACCATGCTCGCGGCACTGCAAGGGGCCAGCCGCTTTGCCGGCCAGTCTTCTCTCAAGACCTGGCTGGTTGGCATCCTCAAGCACAAGATCATCGACCACCTGCGCCGCCAGGCGAGGGAGCCGCAGGCCTACGAAACCACTTGCGACGATTTCGACGCCATGTTCGAGGTCGACGGGCACTGGAGCGAAGCGCCGGCAGACTGGGGCCGTCCGGAAAACACCCTGGGGCAAAAGGAATTTTTCAAAGTCCTCGATTTGTGCATGGAAGCGCTGCCCGCGAATACGGCGCGCGTCTTCATGATGCGCGAATGGCTGGGGCTGGATACCGAAGAGATCTGTAAGGAGTTGAAAATGACCGCGACCAACTGCTGGGTGGTGCTGTACCGCGCCCGCATGGGCTTGCGTGCCTGCCTCGAAAAGAACTGGTTCGGCAACGAACGCGCATCGACCTGAGAATTGCGATCCATGTCATTCAAGCTCAACTGCAAAGAGGCAAGCCGAAAAATTTCCGAAGCCGAGGACCGCAGTCTTCGCTTCGGTGAGCGGGTCGGCTTGTGGGCGCATTTGAGTGTATGCACCGCCTGCACCAACTTCAACAAGCAGATGGCGCTGCTGCGCAAGGCCATGCAGCACTATCGCGATCCGCGTGACTAGCGCTGCGCCCGGCGGCCCGGCTTCCGCGGGTGGCAGCGTATGCTCGCGCTGCGGGACGCGCTTCGAATGCGGTGCCAAGGCGGGCTCCGCGACATGCTGGTGTTTCAATCTGCCCCCGCTTACACCCGCGGACCGTGCCGCCACCTGCCTGTGCCCGGCCTGTCTTGCGGCGGAAGCAGCTGCACAAACGCCCAACTGCCCCCGCGGCGCTTAGTGTTTTTTCATGTCGCCGTGGCTGTGCGCCCCGACCGCGCCGGCACCCAGTGACTCCACCGCTAGCTCGATTTTCACTTCGCCGGCCTTTTCGAATTTCAGCGTCACCGGCACCTTGTCGCCCTGCTTGAGCGGGGCCTTGAGGTTGATGAACATCAGGTGGTAGCCGCCCGGCTTGAGTTCG
>CAMDRY010000392.1 GCA_945906975.1 Bordetella parapertussis
CGCTCGCCGCTTACCAACTGGATGTTTGGCGACGATGAGAAAGCGACGACAGTGCGCAACGGCTTCATGGCGCGACTGCCGTTGGGTCGATTGGGTGAGCCGGAGGACCTGGTGGGCGTATTGCTGTTTCTCTCATCTTCTGCCTCGGACTTCTGCACCGGACAGACGATGTTCGTGGATGGCGGATATACGGCGGGGTAGTGTGCCTAGCGGCGTTCCGGTGCAGGAAAAATCAGGTGGGGGACCGGTGGGAAGATTCATGCGACCGGCCGCCCTTCTGGGCTCTGGGGCCACGATGCAGGCCTCAGCGCAGTCGGTCACCGCGTACGAAGGCGCGGCTGATCACCGGTGACGGGAGGGTGATTGAAAACGCGGCGCTGGTGGTCAATGGTGCCAGAATCGCACAGGCCGGCGCGGCATGAATAGGAAAGCGTGGCGCCGCTTACAGGACCCCAGTCGCGGGTTCAGGGCCGTTTATAAACTTCGACCGAAGTGACTTTCATCCGGTAGGAAGCCGCGCCAAAACCGGTGTCGGAACGGATGGTTTCAATTTCGCCGCTGATCCACGCGGCATCCATGCTGCGAAATCCCGCGACCGGTCGCTCGGCAATCGCATGAATCATCTGGTTGGAGGGCGGCGGTGGCGTGTGAATGCACGCCCCGAAGTAAGGCACCACCAGAAATTCTGTCATGCGGTCTTTCTGGCGTTCCAGTGGGATAACGAATCCCGGAATGCGGATCAGGGTCTTGTTAATATCCTGCCGCACCGGCGCCTTGTCCCACCACTCGCGCAACTCATCCAAAGCCTTCATCGCGCGCGGATCGGAATCGTCCATAGTCTGCAGGTTAAGATCCTTGAAGCCTTTCATCGGGTCCCAGTCCTTGGGGATGAGGTCTTCCCAGGTGACCAGTTTGAAGGGCGAGGGTTTATTCGTCGTCGATTTTGCCGCGCCCTTGGCCGGCAGGCGCTCGCCGACCTTGTAACCGCTTTTGTCTTGCGCGATGCTCACGCCTGTGGGAAAGGCGAGCAGGGCGGCCGCGAGGCAAGCCGCGATGGCGTTTGAACCGAGGCGGCCGGGATTTCGCTGTATGTTCCGCAGTTTGATCACTTAGCAGTTCCGTAGAGGGAGGGTCCAATGGTCACTTGACCGCGATTGGCGCTATGGGTTGCGCGAAACGCGTTCTCGAGGCGGAAAGCCTAACAGTTATTGCCATTGGCGCAAAGCGCCAGTCTCAAAGCCGCTAGCTGACGCTCGATTTCGCCGCCTGGCGGCAAAACGCCTATAATCTGCCGGCAAATGCCTAGGAGGTTCCATGACAGCCATTGGTCAGCTGACTGCAGCATCCAAACCTGATATCGCGGCGAATTCCATTGAATTCTGGCGCCAGGTTTCCGGACGCTTGGGACTGAATAAACCGGTCACTACGGAATTCGATTTCTTCCAGGCGATACACCAAGGCATCGGCTTGAAAGCCATCGACACCTTGAAAAAAGAGGGCCTGCTTGCCAGCGAGATTACGCTCATCATCGAGCCGCGCACGCTATCGCACCGCCGCTCCAAGCGTCAGCACCTTTCGCCTGATGAATCCGAACGCGCGGCTCGAGTGAGCCGCATGCTGACGCTGGCCTCTGGCGTTTTCGGGTCGCGCGACAAGGCGCTTGATTGGCTGAGAAAACCGCAAAGCCGATTCGGTGGAATGGCTCCCATGGCGCTGCTCTCGGGCGAGTCCGGTGGGCGCATTGTCGAGGAAGCGCTGATCCAGATTGACCAAGGCTACTTTGCCTGATGTCCCGGATCTGGCGGATCAGCAACTACGCTGATCTTGAGGGATCGGGCGGACTGAAGGCAGGGCAGCGATGGCACAGTCGCGGACGTCCCATCATCTATTGCGCGCCTTCGCCGGCCGCGGCAATTCTGGAAACGCTGGTCAATTTCGAAATTGACAGCATTGAAGAATTGCCATTGACCTATCAGTTGATCGCCATTGATTTGCCGGAAAAAATATCGCGATTGCGGGTCAATCTGGAGGATTTACCCAAGGATTGGCTGACTCCCAAACGTCTTACCGTTAATCGAAATATTGGTGATGCCTGGCTCGCGGCATCGGAACATACGGCTATTGAGGTGCCGAGCGCCGTGGCGCCGTTGACCTGGAATACTCTGCTCAATCCCGCGCTCCTTAATGGGATGGGCGTTAAAATCACCGGGGTCTCCCGCTATCCGTTTGATCCTCGCCTTTTCAGAACCATTACCCCTTAGCTGTCTAAATTCGATTAACAGCTATTGCCATTGGCGCAAAGCGGCTGGATTCAGTCCGCCGGAATCAGTCCGTCGGCGAGCGAGACTTTGTAGGCGCGGTAGCCGGGCACCAAGCTCACCAGCGCGCCCGCGCCGATCACCGCGCCCAGCAACGGCAGTTCTTCGATAGACAGAATCGCTGTTTGCAATACCAATCCGTAGTGACTTTGCAGTGTCGAACCAAGCGTCGCCCCCAATAGCGCGAGAAGCGCCACCCCCAGCAGGGCGCCCGCAAGGGTGACACACACCCCTTCCATGGTGAGCAGCGCGAAGATATCGATGGGGCGCGCGCCTACCGAGCGCAGTATCGCCAATTCACGCCGTCGCTCGTTGATGCCGGCGAGCATCACCGCCACCAGTCCGGCCAGGCCCACCACCACCACCATCGCCGATACGGCGAGCAGGCTTTTCTCGGCAAAGCCAATGACATCCCAGAGTTGATCGAGCGCCACGCCGGGCAGCACCGCCAGGAGGGGTTCTTCCTTGTAGTTGTTGATCTGGCGTTGCAGGCGGAATACCTCGCCGCGCGCCTTCATGCCCACCAGGGCGCCGGTCACTGCTTTGGGACGCAGATCGAATTTAGTGACCAACTCCGGTGGAATATTCAGGCCGGGAATCGGAATTCCGGCCTGCCACTCCAGATGCAGAGCTTGCAGCGCTTCCAGGCTCACATGCACGGTACGGTCCACGGGGGTGCCGGTGGGCGCGAGAATGCCGGTGACGATGAAAGGTTTGTCGTCGTGTTCCGCGTGGTTTATCTCGCCGCTGCCGTGACTCAAAGTGATTTTGTCGCCGGCCTTGTAGCCGAGGCGGCGCGCGACATCGGCGCCAATGACAGCATCGAACAATTTTTCGAAGCGCGCGCCCGTGGCGAACGCCAGGGGTGTCGAATCGCCGTGGCGAAAATGGTCGAAATAATTCTGCGTCGTGCCCATGACGGCGAAGCCGTGGTGCGAATCGCCCAGGGACATCGGCACCGCCCAGGCAACTGCGGGCGATGCCGCGATGAATTCAAAACTCTTCCACGAAATACTGTTGGTGGCCTCGCCGATGCGATAGACCATGTAGAGCATCAACTGCACCGGACCGGTGCGCGGGCCGACGATGAGGTCTGTGCCCGACACCGCTTGCGCGAAACTCGCGCGCGCGTCGTTGCGAATGCGTTCCACACCCAGCAATAAAGTGACCGATAGCGCGATCGCTGCGAGCGTCACGCCCAGGGTCAGACGCCGATTCCAGGCGCTGCGGGTGGCCAGATAAATCAGGTGGCGCATGCGGATTCAACCGGGGATCGGGAGGCGCCTGTCGCGCCACGATTGATCGCGGGCAAATCGATGACACGCCCGAATCGCGCAATGAGCCCGTCATCGTGACTGGCAAAAAGCAAGGTCGCCCC
>CAMDRY010000393.1 GCA_945906975.1 Bordetella parapertussis
CGCCAGGCGGTTCGCTGGATTGCACAGCTCGGTGGCTTCATCGGCCGCACCGGGGACGGTGAGCCTGGCGTTAAAACCTTGTGGAAAGGATTCCAATACCTGATGCCTGCAACCCAAATGTACAGAATCATGAAATCCGGACAACCGCCCCCCAGCAACTGCAAAAAAAATGTGGGTAACGGGTAGCCTTGCGGGAGAGGGAACGTGCTAAGTGAGCGCCATTCGCGTCTGGCGCGGCTTTTCAGCCTCCCCCCGGGGGGGGGCGGGCTGTCAGGAGACTGGGAGCGGAAAATCGGCGGCGCCGCGCCGCGCAGGTCTCAGGCGGCGTAAGCGGGCCACGCAACTGCTGCCTTGATAACAACCGGGAGCATTGTCATGACTGAAATCGAATTCATTACCATGCTCGATATAGGCCGGTGCAAGTAGCCGGCTTTATCTGGCGCGCGGACGCATTCGTGCCAGTACCAGGCCCGTGAGAAGGGCAAGACCGCGCAGGATGGCGCGCAGCAACACCACGACGGCAAGTGCAAAGATCGCGAGCAGCACGAGGAATAGCGCCGGATGCGCCAAGGCCAGCCATAGTCCGGAGGGCACCAGAAGGTCTTCGGTGAGTGAGGCGAGCCAGTTGCTGAGCGGTTCGGGCGAGGTGTTGATGAGTGCCCGGCCGCCGGCTTTGGTGAAGTGCGCACCGGCCGCAATGCCGCCGCCAAGAACGGCCGCCGCAGCGCCAATGTGCGCATCGCTCGCCCCGAATACTGCGGCGGCGAGGCCCGCGCCTGCCGGTATGCGGATGAAGGTGTGCACCGCGTCCCACAGGCTGTCCAGCCAGGGCAGCTTGTCAGCGCCAAATTCGAGTAGCGCCATCAGCGCGCTTGCGCCCAGCACCACCGGGTGTGTGAGCAGGGTGAGTTGCTCAGGCAGCACAATCCAGCCGGCATAGCCGGATAGTCCGGCGATGAAAAGCACCAGGTATAGGCGCAGGCCGCTGCCCCACGCGAGCGCGGCGGCAAGCGCGATTTCAGGCACGTGGTGGAGGATTTCCGGCGTGATCATGGGCGATGTATTCTCGCACGACTGGTGTGGATAGCCTTCGCCGTGCCGGCCGGCGTGCTTGGCGTGGACGGCGTGGCTGGAACGGCGCGTTAAACGTGTAAAATTCGGCGACAAAAATAATAATTCAAGCCAACCTGCCGGAGGAATCTCCAATGTCCCGTTTTCGTTTCGCCCTGCTGGGCGCGCTCGTACTGCTCGCCACCACCATCGGCGCTGCCGCTGCTGCGACGGCCCAGTCTGAATACCCGAACAAACCGATACGCGTGGTCGTGCCCTGGCCGGTTGGCGGGGTCGCTGACATCGTGTTGCGTGTGATCGAGCCGCGCCTGCGTGCTGAACTGGGCCAGACCATCATCATCGACAACCGCCCCGGCGCCGGTGGCGTTATCGGTGATGACATTGTTGCCAAGTCGGCGGCCGACGGCTACACCTTGTTATTTACCTCGCCGGCGGTGAACATGAACATCGCCATCGGCCGCGTCATGCCTTACGACCTGGATCGCGATCTGGTGCCGCTGATGAACGTCGCCTGGGCGCCGATGATCCTGGTCACCACGCCATCGGCCAATTACAAGGATGCAAAAGACCTGGTTGCGCGCGCAATCGCCAGCGGCGGCAAGACCACCTATGGCTCCTCCGGATCGGGCTCGCCCTCGCACCTGACGGTGGAATTGTTCCGCGAAAAGGCTGGCATTCGCGGCACCCACATACCCTACAAGGGATCCCCGCAGGCGCTGACCGACCAGATCGCCGGGCGCTTTGACTTTCACTTCGTCAATTCGGCGACGGCGCTGCCGCAAATAAAGGCCGAGCGCGTCACCGCCTTGTTTGTCACCGCGAGCAAGCGCCTGGCCGTGGCGCCGAACATCCCGACCAATGCCGAGGCCGGCTTTCCCGGCGTGCAGGCCAGCCAGTTCGAGGCCTTTTTTGCGCCACGCGGCACGCCGCGCGCTGTGCTCGACAAGATCACCGCCGCGGTGAACAAGGTGTTGGCGATGCCCGATGTCATCGCTGCGATGGCGCCCCATGCGCTGGAGATAGACGGTGCGAGCAACCCGGACAAGTTCGCCGTGCTGGCCAGGGAAGACCGCGAGCGTTGGGTGGCCGTGGCAAAGAGCGCGAACATCAAGGCCGAATAGACCGCAGCAAAGGAGAACGCAATGCAAGACAACCATGGCAAGCCGGGCGACCCCAACAAGGGTAGCGTCAACGCTGTCACCGTCAACACTGTCACTGTCAACAAGGTGACGGCAGAGAACGCGATGCAAGCGCTGGGCGAATGGCCGGTGCAGAAATTTCATGTTTCGCATCTGGCCGACGCCAAGTTCGAGGGCAACGGTCTGCGTCCTTATGTGGTGTACCGGGACCTGGGCACGCTCGATGCGACGGGTGGGCTGGTGGAGGCGCACATCAACGCGCGCGGCCGGCCCTTTGATGCCGGCGCGGTCAGCAAGCGCCATTCCCATGAAGTCAAATTTCAGATGGTCTACGTGCTCAAGGGCTGGATGCGCGCCGAGTTTGACGGGCACGGTGAGCACCTGATGAAGGCGGGCAGTTGCTGGGTGCAGCCGGCCGGCATCAAGCACACCGTGCTCGAGTATTCGGACGACCTCAAGGTGCTGGAGATCATCATTCCGGGCGGTTACGAGACGGTCGAGGCGAACGAGCCCCCCGGTGGAACGCCCAAGACATGAGCGCGGGCGTGCGTCAAGGACGGCTGGCCGGAAGACTGGCCCTTGTCACCGGCGCCAGCGCCGGCATCGGCCGCGCCACGGCCATCGCGCTGGCGCGCGAGGGCGCGCAGATCATCGCCACCTCGCGGCGCGAGCCCGAGTTACAGGCGCTTGCCGCCGAGTGCGCGGCCTTTGGCGGCAGTGTGCGTGTGCTCGCCGGCGACCTGGGCGATGCGGGCTTCGTGACCGAACTGGGCGCGTTTTGCGCCGAGGCTGACATCCTCGTCAACAACGCAGGCGTGCTGACCTATGCGCCGCTGCTCGAACTCACGTCCGCGCAGATTGAGGAGATGTTTCGCGTCAACGTGCTGGCGAGCATACAGGTGAGCCAGGTCATGGGCGCTGCGATGACGGCGCGAAAGCGCGGCCACATCATCGTCATGACCTCGCTGTCGGCACGCAACGTCAACCGGCTGGCGGTCGTTTATGCCGCGACCAAGCACGCCATGTCGGCGGTGGCCAAGGGGCTGCGCATCGAACTCAAGCCCTTTGGCATCAAGGTCACTGAAATCGCGCCTGGCATGGTCGAGACGGACATCCGCATTGCCAGCACGCACGCCGAGGTGCTGGCCTCGCTCAAGTCGCGCAGCTTCCGGGCGCTGAGTGCGCAGGATGTGGCCGAGTCGGTGGTCTACGCCGCCTGTACCGGCGACAATTGCTGTCCCGATCTGATCGAGTTGCGGCCGACGCCGGCTTGAACGGACGCGACCGAACGTAGCGACGAAACTCAACCACGAAACTCCGCGATGAAACGCAGCGACGAAACCTGACAATGGATCTCGGACTCAAGGGCCGCACCGTGCTCATTACCGGCGCATCGCGCGGCATCGGGCGCGCGATCGCCACATCGTTTGCCGCCGAGGGCTGCCGCCTGCGCCTGGCGGCACGCAGCGCCGACGGACT
>CAMDRY010000394.1 GCA_945906975.1 Bordetella parapertussis
CGCACTCAGTACCAGCCTCGGCGTCAGCAGCGTCAGCGTCAGCATCGCTGCCGCAAAAACCGCAGGCCTTGAAAAGTGTGAAATAAACTTTGAGGCGCACCAGCTTGCCACCAAGGCCGACGGCAATCTACGCAAAGCGGAATGGCGAAAACTGCAACGCGAAATCGACCGCGACACCCGCGCGATACAACGCGAGTAGCACGACGCGCAGCGCGCATCTAAGCAAGCCTGGCAAGCCCCGAAAAAAACCCGGCATGCCGGGCTTTTTTACTGATTTAACCAGCATGATCACTGGAAATGCCCGTCTGGTGCGGCTTTCCAGCCGGCGGCGCGCTTCAGAACGGCAGTGCGACCCCCGGCTTTACCGATTGCAGCGCGGCGCGAAAATCGGCCTGGATGCGCCTGAGCGCCGTCTCGCTGTCCGCCTCGAAGCGCAGCACGATCACCGGCGTGGTGTTGGAGGCGCGCGCAAGACCAAAGCCGTCGGCGTACTCGACACGCAAGCCGTCCATGGTGATGACCTCAAGCGCGCCGGGAAATTTCACGCTCTGCTGCATTTGCGCGATCAGGCGATGCGGTTCGCCCTCGGCCAGCTTGATGTTGAGCTCGGGTGTGGACAAGGAATCGGGCAGGGCGTTGAGCACGGCGCTCGGGTCGGCATCGCGCGACACAATTTCGAGCAGGCGCGCGCCGGCGTACTGTCCGTCATCAAAACCGAACCAGCGCTCGCCAAAAAAAGTGTGGCCGCTCATTTCACCGGCGAGCGGCGCACCGGAGAGTTTCATCTTCGCCTTGATCAACGAGTGGCCGGTCTTCCACATCACCGGCCTGCCGCCATGCTCACGGATCCAGGGCGCGAGCTTGCGCGTGCACTTGACGTCAAAAATTATTTCCGCGCCGGGCTTGCGTGACAGCACGTCCGCGGCGTAGAGCATCAGTTGCCGGTCCGGGTAAATGATGTCACCCCCGCGCGTCACCACGCCCAGCCTGTCGCCATCGCCGTCAAAGGCAAGGCCCAGTTCGGCGCCCCGCTCCTTTACCGCCTTGATCAGGTCCTGCAGGTTCTCGGGTTTGGATGGGTCGGGATGGTGATTGGGGAAATTGCCGTCCACCTCGCAGAATAGTTCCGTGACCTCACAACCGAGGCGGCGGTACAACTCACCCGCCGTGGCGCCCGCCACACCGTTGCCGCAATCGAGCACGACCTTCATCGGCCGCGCGAGCTTCACATCATCGACAATGCGCGACAGGTAGGCTTCGCGCACGTCGGCGGTAGAAAAGGTGCCGCGCCCTTCGAGGGCCTCGGTGAAATCGCCGCTTTCAATGCGCATCCGCAGCGCCTGGATGTCGTCGCCAGACAAGGTCGTGCCACCGAGCACCATTTTCAGGCCGTTGTAATCGGGCGGATTATGACTGCCTGTCACGGCCACCGCGCTGCCGCAGCCAAGGTGATGCGCGGCAAAATACACCATGGGTGTGGCGACCATGCCGACGTCGATAACGTTCACACCGGCGGCACGAATACCCTCAGACAAGGCGGCGGCAAGAGCGGGCCCCGAATGCCGGCCGTCGCGCCCCACGGCGATCGTCGTTTGCCCGCGCGCGCGCGCCTCACTGCCAAGGGCGCGACCAATAAGTCGCACACCCTCCTCGGTAAGCGTTTTGCCGACGATGCCGCGAATGTCGTAGGCCTTGAAAATTTCGGGCGGGGGAAGCGCAGTCATCAGGGGCTCAGACATGTGAGGAAAAGAAGGACAGTATACGTTGCGGCAGCCAGTCGAGCTGCCCGGGCCAGGCGCCGCGCACGAACCCGACATGACCGCCCTCCCGCGGATAATCCAGCCGGACCAGAGCCGAGACTTCGCTCGAATCCGGCAGGTAACGCGCCGGCATGAAAGGGTCGTTCAAGGCATTGAGAACGAGGGTCGGCACGGCAACGTCCCGCAAACCCGCCTTGGAGCTCGCACGCGTCCAGTAATCATCCGTATCTCGATAGCCGTGCAGGGGCGCGGTGACGACATTGTCAAAATCGCGCAGCGTGGCCGCAGCAAGCATCGCCGCGCGATCGACCATGCCGGGAAACTGCTCCAGCTTGGCCAGTGTCTTTTTTTTCATGGTCGACAAAAACATACGCGAATAAACCAGGTTGAAGCCGCGCCCGAGAGCGTCCCCGGCCCCCATCAGATCGAGTGGCGCCGACACTGCGGCGGCAACATCGGCGAGTGCCGCGGCCGCACCGCCAAGCTCACCGAGGCACTTGAGCAACGCGTTGCCACCCAGCGACACACCCATGGCATAGAGCGGTGCACTGCCCGCGGCCTTGCGCATGCGCGCAAGAATCCAGGCGACCTCAGCGGCATCGCCCGAATGATAGGCGCGCGGCAGGCGGTTAATCTCGCCCGAGCAACCGCGAAAATGCGGAAACGCCCCGCGCCAGCCGCGCGCCGCCAGGGCCGCCAAGAGCGCCTGCGCGTAATGGCTGTGCGAACTGCCTTCCAGACCGTGGAACAACACCACCAGCGGACGCGACGCGTCGCCCTGAAACCAGTCTACATCGATGAAGTCCCCATCGGGCGCATCCCAGCGCTCACGCTGCAGGGGTGGCCGCGCACGCTGGCGCAAGAGCGCGGCATAAATAGTCTGCAGGTTGCCACCTGGCAGCCAGGCCGGCGGCACATAGGGCGGTCCGCCATCATCGGTGCGAAAACCATCTGATCCGGGCCGCATGCTCAGCCGGGCAATCGCGCGATCAATGCAGAATTTTTGGCGCTTCACCGGGGCGGGGCGCCTGCGTTTGCAGGTCCTGCGGTGCCGGCGAGGCGTGATGCAAGATCATGCGCCAGCCGCTCGCATTACGCATATAGACATTGGTGGCGATGACCGGATGACGCACACCCTTTTCCCCGCTGACGAGAAGGCTCTCGTGCACACTATGCACCGCCAACATCATCCCGCTCACCTGCGTCTGGTTGGTGATATGCACCTGCAGGCGCTGGCCGGAACGGCAGATGGCCGCCCATCCTGCGCGCACCTGCTCAAAGCCGGCGAGGCGCTCGCCCCCCGGGTGCACACAGACAACCTCCTCGTCGTCCGCCCACACTTCCATCATCGCTTCGAGGTCGCCGCGCTCAAGCGCTTCGTAAAACGCCGCTTCAGCATCTTGCGCCGTCGGGAAAGAGGTCTTTTTCATTTGCCGCCGATGGTAGCCGAAAGCGTGCGCACCTGACTGGCGCTGCGACCCGCGTCAGCCATGACTCTCACCCAGCGCCCAAGCGGCGATGACATCGAGAATGGCCTCGACCTCGCCTATGGGCGGGCTGACGACGATATCAATTTCAGGATGGCGTTCCCGCAGGGCCGCTATTTTTTTCGGCAAGTCCTGCTTGAGGTGCCCGCCCTGCGCCATGAACAGCGGAATCAGGCGGATGCCACCCACCGCCTTTGCCGCGCACGCCGCCACCACATCCTCTAGGGATGGCTGCATAAGCTCAAGGTAGGCAAGGTGCACATCCAACCCGGGCCGCGCCGCCAGCATGCGTTCGCGTATGCGCTCGAAGGGCCCAGCCCATTGCGGGTCGCGCGCGCCGTGAGCAAAGAGAATCGTAGCGAATGTCATGGAACGAAGAGAATCGTAGCGAAGGTCATGGGGCGAAGAGCATCGTAGCGAATTTCATGAAACGAAG
>CAMDRY010000395.1 GCA_945906975.1 Bordetella parapertussis
CATCAGCGCGTTCCTCGAGGGCTACCACACGCCTTACCTGCACAAGAACACCGCGCCCGACTATCAGGGCGGGCGTGCCAACCCCAATCGCCATCGCCCCCTGATCGAAACCTTCGAGCGGCACATGCGCTATTCAGCGCCCAGCAACACCCAAGCTGCTCACTGCGCGCGATGTGCTGGAATTCGCCACCATCGAAGGTGCAAAACACAACGGTGTCGAGAAGAAATGCGGCTCGCTCACCCCTGGCAAGGACGCCGACATCATCATGCTGCTCACCGACCGCTTCAACGTCATGCCGGTGAACAATGCCGTCGGCGCGGTGGTGCAGAATATGGATACGTCGAATGTCGACACGGTGTTCGTAGCCGGCAAGGCATTGAAACGCAACGGGCGAATGGTGGGCGTGGATGTTGCGCGGGTGCAGCGCATGGCCGAGAGGGCGCGCGACGGCGTTTTGACAAGAGGAAAATTTTCGCAAAAGAAGGTCTGACCGTTTGAAAGGATAGACATGACAGTCGCGCAGAAAGCTTCAACCTATGATGTCGGCGGTATTCGCCTCGACCGCCCGTTCCGTGTGCAGAGACTGGGGCATGTCGGTTTCAACGTCAGGGATCAGGAGATTGCGCTCAGGTTTTACAGCGACCTGCTGGGTCTGTCTGTCACCGACACGGTGAATTTCGGGCGGGTGTTCAACCAGACCAGCGCCACCGGGCAGGACCCGAATGGTTATTTCCTCCGGGTGGGTGCAGATCACCATAACGTCGTGCTGTTTCCGCAATGGATACAGCAGACGAGGCCAGGAGGCAAGCGCGCGGGGAATGAATGGATCAGTCATATGGCGTGGCAGGTCGGCACTTTGCGTGAAGTCAGCGAAGGCAGCCAATGGCTGACCGAACGGCAGGTCGATGTTGCCCGGCCCGCCGGGCGAGACGTGCGCGGCGCCAACTGGAACTTCACGGTCACCGATGCGGATTTCATCTCCAACGAGATTTACTACGGCATGGACCAGATCGGCTGGGACGGGGTGTCCAAGCCGTCGCAGATCTGTCCCAACAACGAGAAGCCGCCTGCGCCTGACGGTGCGGCGATGCCAGACTTTCCGATGGTTCGCCAGGCGATAGAGCAGGGGCTTGATCTGCGCGGTGGCTTGCATCAACGCCCCTTTGGCGAGCCCGCCTTCGATGTGGCCGGGATCATGCTGCCACGCCCTTTTCGCATTGTGCGCAACGGGCCGATCCGGTTATTCACCCGCGACATGCAGGCGGCGGCGCACTTCTACACCGAGGTCATGGGCCTCACCCTGACCGAGGAGATCGCCTGGCATGGCCACCGCGCCCTGTTCTTGCGGGCTAACACCGAACACCACACGATCGCGCTTTATCCGATGGCGCTGCGGGAGGAACTTGGGCTGCGGCCGGATTCGATCTGCATGGCCTACGGCATGCAGGTGGGCAGCTACCGGCAATTGAAGGACGCTGTGGCGTTCCTCAAAAGCAAGGGTGTCACCATCAGGCACCTGCCTCCCGAACTCTTTCCCGGCATCGACTACTCGGCGTTTGCGCTTGACCCCGAGGGCCATGCGATTCAACTCTATTACTACATGGAGCAAATTGGCTGGGATGGCCGGCCGCGCCTGGCGTCGTCGCGCCGCAAAGTCGACAATGAACATTGGCCGGAGTCTCTTGACGCGCTGTCGGACACCTATCTCGGTGCGGTGTTCCAGGGGCCATTGGGCTGAGGCGCGGTTTTTTTTCAGGGAGTCCGCATGAAAACACTCGACCGGCTTTTTTGCGTTGCAATGGCGGCATTCGCTTTGATGTGCAACGCATTCGCGGCGGAGCCATCCTCGGCAAAACCGTTGCGCATCGTAACGGTGCTACCGCCGGGCCCGGATGTCTATCTGCGCGCTTTGGGCGCCAGACTCTCCGAGCTGCTGGGCCGCCCGGTGATCATCGATAACAAAGTGGGTGCCTCCGGCGTTTTGGCGCTGCAAGCGGTTGCGAGCGCGCCGCCCGATGGCAGTGTCCTGCTGGCTCACTCAGCCGCGTTTCTTATTTTCAAGGCGGTGCAGCCGTCACAACCCATTGATCCGGTCGCGGACTTTGTCGCGATAGCGCAGGTTTTCGGCGGCGGCGCGTCGGTGGTGGTGGTTTCCGCAGACTCGCCGGTGAGAAGCATGCAGGACTTGATTGCGCGTACTAAAGAAGCGCCGGGCAAACTCAAGTACGGCTCTGCCGGTATCGGATTTCCTTCGCATTTGGCAACCGAGTCGTTGCTGCAGGTGACGGGTACGCAAGCGTTGCATATTCCGTTCAAAGGTTCGGACTACCTTCAGGCACAGTTACGCGGTGATGTGGATTTCTCGATTGCGGTCATTACATCGGCGATGGCCCTGGTCAAGTCCGGCAAATTGAGGGCGCTGGCCGCCACAAGTACAGAGCGTCTGCGCGATCTGCCCGATGTGCCAACGCTGCGCGAATTACTGAAGAGCGATCTCCTCGTCCAGGAATTCTGGGTCGGTTTGGCAGCCCCGGCGAAAACACCGCCTGAGGTCATCAGAACCTTGCACGCAGCGACAGTGAAGGCACTGGGCGATTCCGCTGTGCGCAAATCAATCGAAAATGCTGGAAATACCCCGGGAACAGGCGAGAGCCCCGCAGAATTCGGCGCCTTCATCCGAAGCGAAAATGAAAAATGGCGACAGATCGTGAAGTTTACGGGGATCAAGGCCGAGTGATTGCATGCAGACAAGCCCGCTACTCGGGCTTGATGCCGGCGTTGCGTATCACGTCACGCCATTTGGAGTGATCCGAGACCATGCGTTTCTGAAACTGCTCGGCGGATTCCTTGATCGGCAGGGTGCCCGCGCGGCTCAGTTGTTCTACTGCCGCCGGCGTCTCGAAAGCCTGGTTGATGTGGTTGTTGAGCAGGTTGACGATCTCGCGCGGCGTGGTCGGAGGCGCCAGAACGCCGAACCAGTTGCTGACCTCGTAGCCAGACAGGCCGGCCTCGACAAACGTCGGCACATTCGGCACTGCCACAAGACGTTTCGGCGCGGCGACGGCCAAGAGACGCACCGTTCCGGCAGAAAGGAACGGGCGCACTGTGCCAACGCCAAGGAATGACACCTGGATGCGGCCCGCGGCAAGATCGACCGACGCAGGCCCGCCGCATTTGTAGGGCACATGCACCATTTTCATTCCAGTCAGATACGACATGAGCTCCGCCGCCAGCTGTGGCAGCGAGGCGGGCCCGGCTGACCCATAGTTGATCACGCCGGGATTGGCCCGGCCGTAATCGATGAATTCCTTGAGTGTCTTCACCGGCAGGCTGTCGGTGATGGCCACCAGGCTTGGCACCTCGGCCACCGCGGCGACGCCCACAAGGTCTTTCAGCGGATCGTAGGGCAGATCTTTGGTGACCCAGGGTGCGATCGCGATGCTGCCCACATTGACCATCACCAGCGTATAGCCGTCGGGGGCTGACCTGGAGGTAAACACAACGGCGGTGCTGGATTGCGGTCGCGCACGACTATGACGATCCGGGATTTTCTGGCGGCAACACCGAGCGCCCGGGGCTGAAGCGCCTGATGGGCGACATCGAGCGCGGCCAGATCGACATCGTGATGGTCTACAAGATTGATCGTCTCACCAGGAGCTTGTCTGATTTTTCGAAGATGGT
>CAMDRY010000396.1 GCA_945906975.1 Bordetella parapertussis
AATTGGTTCGGGGGCCTGGCTGTCGGAAACGGGTGCCGCGATCGTGTTGATTGGCCGAGGTATCGAGGCGTTTGGGGGCGCGATGGGCAGACTCTTGATGACGCAAGCCGGGACGGACGAAATGCGGACGATTGCCCAATGCACCGAGAGGGTGTTGAACGTCGATGAATCTGCGCTACATCTGCTGCAGTGGTTCAGAAAGCACGCACCGGCGACCGTGGCCTGAAGTGACGCAGTCGGCGCGCTTGAGAATGGGGTGCCCGCGAACGGGGTCGGTGTTTGGCCCTCGTGAGGCGTATTTTCCGGTGGTGATACGCGCCAAGCCCAGACTCACACGGGATGAAGAGCAGTTATAATTCACTCTTTTACGAGCGCCACTTTCCTTGGCTTCGTCCGCTCCCGGTTCACGTGAATTGTATTTTCGGCTGCTTCGGTACGTCCGTCCGTACTGGAAGGTGTTCGCACTTGCCATATTGAGCATGGTTTTGACGGCCGCCACCGAGCCCTTGTTTCCGGCTTTGCTGAAGCCGCTGCTTGACGGCAGTTTCGTAAACAAAAGCAACGCCAACCCTTACCTGATACCGGCAGCGTTGATCGGGATATTTCTCGTTCGCGGTGTGCTTTCTTATCTTGGGTCCTACACGCTCGCGTGGGTATCCAATCACGTCGTGATGGATCTGCGCAACGCGATGTTTCGTCGATTGCTGCGACTGCCGGTGCGTTACTACGACAACCAGTCCTCCGGAAGTCTGATCTCCAAAATTGCTTTCGATGTGGGCGGGGTTACGAGCGCCGCGACCACCGTGCTTACGGTTTTGGTTCGCGACTCCATTACCGTGCTCGGTTTGCTCGGTTGGTTGTTCTGGCTCAATTGGAAACTTACGCTTATCACCTTTCTGATAGCGCCTGGAATTGCGATCGCGATCAAGGTATTTTCCAAGCGTCTGCGAAGCATGAGCGTGGGCTCGATGAAGGCTATGGGCGACATCACCCATTCGCTCGAGGAGTCGATCGGAGGCCACCGTGTGGTGAAAATATTTGGCGGGCAGGCGGCCGAAGCCGAGCGATTTAACCGCGCGAACCAGGCCTTGCGCGGTTTCAATATGCGCCAGACCATCGCCGCTTCGGCGACGGTGCCAATTACGCAATTATTCGCTGCGCTGGCGCTGGCTATTATCATCAGCCTCGCCATCCAGGATTCCGAAAGCGGCGGGTTTACCGTGGGCAGCTTTGTCTCGTTCATCACCGCGATGCTCATGTTGCTTACCCCCCTCAAACACCTCGCGGATATCAACGCACCGCTTCAGCGCGGCCTGGCCTCTGCCGAGAGTGTGTTTGAGCTGATTGATGAGGCGCAGGAGCTTGACGAGGGAACCGAGGAGATCCCACGCGCGCGGGGTGAACTTCGCTTTGAAAATGTCGGGATGGTCTATTTCGGCTCTTCGCGTGCGGCTCTCGACGGTGTTTCGCTAAACATCGCACCGGGGGAGACCGTCGCACTGGTCGGAACCTCCGGCGGCGGCAAGACTTCCCTTGTGAATCTGGTTCCCCGTTTCTACCAACCGACGACCGGGCGCATTCTCCTCGACGGACATGACCTGCAGGCGCTGAAGCTGGCAAACTTGCGCGACAACATCGCGCTCGTTAGCCAAGACGTGGTTTTATTCAATGATACGGTGGCCGGCAATATCGCTTATGGCGCCATGCGCGACGCTTCGCGGGAGGCAATCGAGGAGGCCGCTCGCGCCGCACATGCGCTGGATTTCATTCGCGAGATGCCGCAAGGCTTTGATACGCTCATCGGAGAAAATGGCGTCCGCCTGTCAGGGGGGCAGAGGCAGCGCATCGCGATTGCGCGTGCGTTGCTAAAAGACGCTCCCGTCCTCATTCTCGACGAAGCAACCTCGGCCCTCGATAGTGAATCGGAGCGGCATGTGCAGGCGGCGCTCACGACCCTGATGCAGGGGAGGACCACGATTGTCATCGCGCATCGGCTATCGACTATCGAGCATGCGAATCGCATCGTTGTCATGTCGCGCGGACGTATCTCCGAGATTGGCAGCCATGCGGAGCTTTTGGCCCGCGATGGACTTTACGCGCGTCTTTATCGGATCCAATTTGCCGAGTTGCCGGAGGATTCGGACGCATGAATCGTCGCGTTTTTGGTGCGGGGAACGGCTTCCGTACGCAAATCGTTCGCTTTGGCTTGGGTGCGCGCGATGTGCATTCGCGCGGTAACGCATGAGGATCGTGCATACGGAGGCCTCATGCGGGTGGGGCGGGCAGGAGTTGCGCGTTCTCAATGAGGCGCTCGGAATGGCCAGACGCGGGCATCAGGTTCGCCTTGCGGCCCCGCGGCAATCGCGCATTTACGCGGAGGCCCTAAAGCGAGGTCTGCCCGCCTGTGCGGTTCCCATTGAGCGCAAAACCATTGCCGGTTATCGCGCACTCAGATCCTTTCTTGCGGCTGAGGCTGTGGATATCGTCAATACGCATAGCTCGACAGATAGTTGGCTCACCGCGCTTGCCTGTATCGGCTTGAGGAATGCGCCGGCAGTGGTGCGCACCCGGCACATATCCGCGCCTATCCCCTCCAACCTGGGAACGCGCTGGCTCTATAGGCGTGCAGCCGCGCGGATAGTGACCACAGGCGAGGCCTTGCGGCTGCAGGTTGTCCGTGAAACTGCTGCCGACCCTGCGCGTGTGGTGTCCATTCCGACGGGGATTGATCTTGCTCATTTCCGACCCGGCGATCGGCTTGCGTCCCGGGCGGCGCTCGGACTTGCGGCGGACGATTTTCTGGTCGGGATCGTGGCGACCCTGCGCAGTTGGAAAGGGCATCGTTACTTGCTCGATGCCCTCGCCATGATTGACGACGGCCATTTGAAGGTGGTTATTGTCGGTGCGGGGCCTGGGGAAACCAACCTGCGCCGTCAGGCGCAGGCGCTTGGCATCGCCGATCGCGTGATCATGGCCGGGCAGCGTGAAGACGTCGTGCCCTGGCTGCAGAGCTTTGACACCTTTGTTCTGCCCTCCTATGCGAACGAGGGCGTGCCACAGGCCATCATGCAGGCAATGGCGTGCGGCTTGCCGATTATAACGACCAATGTTGGCGCGATTGGCGAGATCGCCCGTGATGGCGTCACCGCGATGATGGTGCGACCGCAAGATCCAGATGCGCTTGCCGCGGCGATGGTGCGACTGCGCGATGACGCGCCGCTGCGCGAGCGCTTGGGACGGGCGGCAATTATTGAAGCGCAGGCCCGGTTTTCCGCGGACATCATGCTCACGCGTATGGAGGCGATTTTCCGCGATGTGATGGGCAAGGGCACGCTGGTGCGAGTCGCACGCGAAAAATGAATCTGCCTTTTATCGATTCCCTGCTCTTCTCCCAGGTTCGGCGCAGGGCCGGCGCGAGGCCGGTTCGGCCGCTCGCGCAATTGCAGTTGGATGAGGTCAAGCGGGGTCTCGTGGTGCTGACCACAGGGCTGGGCGATGCGGTGCTGTCGACGCCCGTATTGCCGGCGCTACGCGCGGCACTGCCCCAAGCTGATATCCGGCTTTTTTGTCGCGCCGCCTGGGCCCCCCTGTTCGCGGCAGATCCGGATCTTGATGCGCTTATTCCCTATTCGGGGAAGTACCGCCGTTTTTTCCCCA
>CAMDRY010000397.1 GCA_945906975.1 Bordetella parapertussis
ACCACGCTCCGCTGGAGCAGCTCGTCGTCCTCACCAATCTCGAAAGCCTCAATTCCGTCCTCATCCGCCAAGGACTGCCCCAGCCGGAGCGCTTGCTCAAGCTGAACGAAATCGCCATCACCCAGATGCGCACCCTCCTTTCCGCCAACAACGTCAAACGCCTGAAGTGATGAGCAACACCGCCACCATCCGCCGCGCCCGCCCCGGCCAGCTCTTCTACAGCACGCAGATCCCCGTCTGCCTCTGGTTCCTCGCGAAAAACAAAAACGCCGACGCCAAACGCCACGACTTACCTGAACTCGGTCTTGCTGCGTGAACAATTGAATAAGAGCACCCCAATATGACAACCACTCCTAACGACGCTCCCTCTCATTTTTGGGTAGAGAAAACAATTGTAGAAGACCGTCCGGACCGAAAGGAAGGACCTCATGCTCTTGGGAAAGCGCTTTGGTCTCCTCAGCGCGCGGACGGCAATCGAGACATTTATAGACTGATGCGTGAAGTCCGAGAGGGCGACGTCGTCTTCCACTTTGTTGATAACAAGGAGCTCCGAGGTGTCTCGGTCGCGGCGAGTCAGGCTGATGAAACATTTGCTGGTGTTGAGGGGACCGAATGGGCAGGCCGTGCAAGCTACCGGATTCCGCTTCGTGAATACCGCCAGTTGACCCCGCCGATTCATCGGTCCGATTTCTTGGCGGACAACAACTATCGAAGCCGCATATCGAACATGCTCGAGCAGCATCGCGGATTGTTCTTCAACAGAGAGTTCAACCTCAATCAAGGCTCCTACCTCACAGAAGCGCCAATCGAGCTAGTTCAGCTCTGGGATGAGATTTATCGGCAGAAGGCTGGGGATGCACTTTTGCCCGGAATAGACTTAGGAAGTGTATCTCCCGTCAAAAGTTCCACCGAACCGGCGATTCGCCTACCTTTGGACGCAAAAAGTGTAGATGCGTTTGAACAAGCTCTGCGAGACGCAGGCGTCGTCGTCTCGCGCACGCTGGTTATTCGGATGCTCTCGTCACTGGTCAGCAAAAACTTGGTATTGCTCACAGGACTTGCCGGTTCCGGGAAGACGAAGATTGCCCAGGCGCTCGCTCGTTGGCTGCCATCGTCCTCAAACTGCTTTCGGGTTGTCGCAGTTGGGGCGGATTGGACAGGAAACGAAAACATACTCGGCTACCCCAACGGACTCGAGAAAGCGTCATACATCAGTAAGCCTTCACTCGACGTAATTCTCCATGCAAAGGCCAATCAGGCCATTCCCCATTTCCTGATTCTTGATGAGATGAACCTGTCGCATGTGGAGCGTTACTTTGCGGACATTCTCTCGGCTATCGAGTCAGATGAGAAAATCCACCTTCATCAAGATTCGGAGAGGAAAGCAAATGGCACTACCATCCCCGCTGAAGTCGAACTTCCGAAAAACCTTTTCATAATCGGCACGGTAAACGTGGACGAGACGACCTACATGTTCTCGCCGAAGGTGCTGGATCGGGCGAACGTCATCGAATTCCGCATGGACGTTCGCGAGCTGGAAAGCTTCCTTGGCAGTCCGGCCAAGCCTGACCTGTCGAAGCTCGACGGCAAGGGCGCGTCGTTTGGGAAGGCGTTCGTGGACGCGGCCAAGAATCCAGTAGCTGTTCCCGCTGATGTGAAGCCGGCTTACGATGCCGAAATGGTGCTGCTCTTCAAAACGCTGCAAAGGCACGGGGCGGAGTTTGGCTATCGCACGGCCTACGAGACGGCGCGGTTCATCCACTTCTACAAACTGCTCGGGAATCATCCTGACGGCGATACCACTTGGTTCCCCGGCGCATTTGACTGTGTGATTTTCCAGAAGCTGCTACCGAAGTTGCACGGCTCGCGGGCCAAGCTGGGACCGGTGCTCAAGAAGCTGTGGTTCCTCTGCGTGACACCTCATAAAGTCGATGCAGACACGAAGGAAGCCCGAGATAAACTCATCGCTGCCACGCTCAAGGCGGCGGAAGAATCGAAAACCGAACCGCTCAAGGACATTCCTGACGGTGCGCCCTATCCGCTGAGCGCGGAGAAGATTTACCGGATGTGGCGATTGATGATGGATAACGGATTCGCCTCCTTCGCCGAGGCATGAGGTCATGCGGGTTCTTCCTAATACCAGCGTTCCGTTTCGCTCGCCCTCCGGCGCGGTGGTGGCCCACGTCACCCTGGTCCCGGTGAAGGATGGGGACAACGCATCCACGGCACCGCTGGCGGAGACGGATGTAGAAGACGCCCGCGACCATGGGGAGACGACGGTTCAATTGCGCGAGTCGGAGCGGTATGAATATGAGGTGGTGCCCGCCAGCGGTGCGGACCTGCGGCTGCGGTGCAGTCTTTCCAGCCGTCGCCGCAGTCTTGGCATTGGAGGCGGAAAACCGGATGCGGGCCTGATCGAGACGCGTTCCTTTTGCGGCACGCTCCTGCTGGAACTGGTCGAGGGCGAGGTGGACGACGCGAAGCCCGCGGTGGCGTCGGCGCTGCTGGACGTGCGTTCGCTCAAGCTGGACTACCGGACGGAATACCGGGGGATGCTGCGGCGGCTGTCGGATGAAATAGCGGGACTGGTGGCGGATGCACGGTCATCGGCCAAAGCGGGTTTCCGTTCGACGTTTGAAGACCGGACGGATGCGGGCTGGCTGCAAATCCAACTGGAGCTGCTGCGCGAGACGCTGGACAGCGCCGATTTCTCCGCTGCGCTGCAACGCATTCTGAGCTTTCCCCATGAGCGGCTGTCTACGGTGAGCGATTCCATTTCCACCGACCGACCGATTCGTTGGACGCCCTCGGCGGTGCGACAATTGGTGACGGGAAATCCGCGCCGCGCGGTGCCGGCTACGCATCCGCTGCGCACGCAACTCGCTTTGGAGTCGGTGGCCGAGCGGGTGCTGGTGCCGCGCAAGTCGCGGGACCTGGACACGCTGGAGAACCGGTTTGTGAAATTCGCGCTGGGCGAGTTCCGGGCTTTCCTCACGCACGCGCAAGGTGTCTTCGAATCGTGCGCGGGCTGGGGCGCATCGGCGGCGTTGTCGCGTCGGCTCGCGGCCACGGTGGAAGATTGGCTGGGGCGCAGCTTATTCCGTGAAGTGGGCGAGATGCGTTTCGCGCCGCTGGGCAGTCCGGTGTTGCAGCGCAAGGCGGGCTATCGCGAGGTGCTGCGCTGGTGGTTGCGGTTTCGCGCGGCGGCGGAGCTTTCGTGGGAAGGCGGCGAGGAGTTGTTTCACGCGGGGCAGCGCGACGTGGCGAGTCTCTACGAGTATTGGCTGTTCTTCGAGTTGCTGGGTTGGTTCTGCCAGAAGTGCCGGGGTGGAAATCGTCCGGCAGTGGAGGAGTTGATTGAAGGGCTGGAGGAAGGTTCGCCGAATCTCCGCCTGCGGAAGCGGATGGAGCTGGGGCCGTTTGTCGGCACGTTTGCCGGGCAGAGTCGTCGATTGAAGGCGCGCTTCGCCTATAACCGCCGCTTCGAAGTGACACAGGACCGGCACGCGGGCGGAAGCTGGACGCGGCGGTTGCATCCCGACTACACGCTGACGTTTTGGCCGGAGGATTTGAGTGAGGCGGAGGCGGAGCGGCAGGAGTTACTGGTGCATGTGCATTTCGACGCGAAGTATCGCGTGGAAGACATCGAAGGCTTG
>CAMDRY010000398.1 GCA_945906975.1 Bordetella parapertussis
CTGGCCAGCCTGGCCGCACAGTGCGAGGAACAACTGGGCATCATCAACCGCAGGCTGCTGGTTCGCGCGCTCAAGCTGTACGGCGCGTTTGCCGAGTTGCACTTTGTTTTCGATAACCGGCGCCTGCTCGAAGAAGGGCTGGGTGCGCCGATGCGCCTGGTTGATTACATCGACCGCTGCGTGATCAGCAGCGCTGAAGTCGGCATCCAGGAGCAGATGGCGTCTGATTTCAAATAGGTTCGCCGAGCAAAGCCGCGTTGCCTACTCCGGGACGGATGCGGAAAAAAGACTGATCACCATGACGCCGGCGGCGATCAGCCCGATACCGGCAATCGCCGGTACATCGAGTTTTTGTCCGAGAATCAGCCATCCGACAAGGGCAATGAGCGCGATGCCCACGCCGGACCAGATGGCGTAGACGATGCCAACCGGAATAACCCTTACCGTAAGGGACAGGAAATAAAATGCCGTGGCATAACCGACCACAACGATGACCGACGGCCACAGTTTGGTGAATCCGTCCGCAGCCTTGAGCGCGGATGTGGCCGCAACCTCGGCGATGATTGCGATCAACAGCATAAGGTAAGTCATGGTTTGCTTTTTCTGAGATGAGATTGGGCGACTTTAGCTGTTGTGCGCAAACGGTGGCAACCGGAATCAGGTCTGCGCTCGGAAATGGCATCTTAAACGCCCCTGCCCGGGGCGGCGTGGTCGGCGGAAGGCCCTTTCAGGGTGCAAGAACAGGGCTCTTGCAGTCTCGCGGCCGAATCGGTTAAAATTGCAGACTTTGTTTCAGCCAGATCGGCTGGAATTGCATTAGTGAGGGTTTGTTACATGCCAAGCGTACGCGTCAAGGAAAACGAACCGTTTGAAGTAGCGCTTCGCCGCTTCAAGCGCACTGTCGAGAAAACCGGCCTGCTCACCGAACTGCGCGCGCGCGAGTTCTACGAGAAGCCCACCTCCGAGCGCAAGCGCAAGCTGGCCGCCGCGGTGAAGCGCCACTACAAGCGTCTGCGCAACCAGACACTGCCGCCGAAGATGTATTGACTCGGGGCGGCGTCTTTGACGCCGTGATAGATCGCCGGATTAATTCGGCGCGATCGGGTGGGCGCTGCAGCGCCCCTTGTCGCGCCGTAATCTTTTGTGCCGGGAGATTCTGAGCCGGCGCCATTTTGAAGCGGAGTGATTACGCCATGTCCCTGAAAATACGCATCACTGAAGACATGAAAGCCGCCATGAAGGCCAAGGACGCGCAGCGCCTGGGCACGGTGCGCTTGCTCCTGTCGGCGATGAAGCAACGCGAAGTGGACGAGCGCATCGAACTCGCGGATGCCGATATTCTGGCCATCCTGGAAAAAATGCTTAAACAGCGTCGCGATTCCATCGCCCAATACGAGGCCGGTGGCCGCCAGGACCTGGCGGACGTGGAGAAATTCGAGATCAGCGTACTGTCGGGCTACATGCCCCAACAACTGGGTGCTGAAGAGGTCGCCGCCGCAGTTGCCGAGGCGATTACCGCCGCGGGCGCCACGGGGCCCCAGGATATGGGCAAGGTGATGGCTGTGCTCAAGCCCAAGCTTGCCGGTAAGGCAGATATTGGCGCGGTTTCAGCCCTGGTGAAAGCCAAGCTGGCCGGTTGATTGCCGGGGGATCGGGCGAGTTTCCCGGCGAGGGCGGTGGTGCCGGGCAGGGCGGTGGTTGGTGGCGCTTGCGTTCCCGCCGGTATGGGATATAAATACCCATGGGTTCAATGAGTATGCCGCGCCTCCAAGGCGGCCGGCAGCAGACAGGCAAGACCGCGGTTTCATGCACTATTTTTGACAGAATCCAGACTACTCCTGCGCGCCGGTGATTCCAGATTCCTTCAAGCAGGACCTGCTCAACCGCGTCGATATCGTCGATGTGGTCGGCCGTTTCGTGCAGCTCAAAAAGGGTGGCGCCAATTTCATGGGGCTGTGCCCCTTCCATAACGAAAAATCACCCTCGTTCACGGTCAGTCCGGCCAAGCAGTTTTATCATTGCTTTGGCTGCGGCGCCCACGGTAACGCCATCGGATTTTTGATGGAGTACTCCGGGCTTGGCTATGTTGAGGCGGTGACAGACCTGGCTGAGAACGCCGGCATGAAAATGCCCGAATACGAGGCGCGCGGCAGTGCCAAGGCCCTGCCTGAGGGCCCCGACCTGTACGCCATCATGCAGCAGGCGATGCAGTTTTACCGCGACAAGCTCAAGGACTCCACCCGCGCCGTCGATTACCTGAAGGGCCGCGGACTGTCGGGCAAGGTCGCGGCGCAATACGGTCTTGGCTACGCGCCCGATGGCTGGCAAAGCCTGCAGGCGGCGTTTCCGAAATACGACGACAAGAGTCTCAAGGATGTCGGACTGGTGATCGAGAACGACGAGGGGCGTCGTTACGATCGTTTTCGCGATCGCATCATGTTTCCGATCATGAACCAGCGCGGCGTGGTGATCGGTTTTGGTGGCCGCATCCTGGACGCCGGCGAGCCCAAATACCTCAATTCTCCGGAAACGCCGTTGTTCGAAAAAGGGCGTGAGCTTTATGGTTTGTCGCAGGCGCGGCAGGGCATACGCGAGGCGGGTCGCGCCATCGTTGTCGAGGGCTACATGGACGTGATCGCGCTGGCGCAGCACGAGGTGGGCTACGCCGTGGCCACCCTGGGCACGGCGACCTCGGCAATCCACATCCAGAAACTGTTCCGCCAGACCGATGAAATCGTATTTTGTTTTGACGGCGACAACGCCGGCCGCAAGGCCGCCTGGCACGCGCTGGAGGTCAGCCTGCCCTGCCTTGCCGATCACAAGGCGGTAAAGTTCCTGTTCCTGCCGGCCGAGGACGATCCGGACACCTTTGTCCGCGCCCATGGCAAGGACACGTTCGAGAAAAAACTGGTCGAAGCGCGCCCGCTGTCCGATGTGCTGTTATCCGAGCTCAAGTCGCGCGTCGATATGAGCACGCTGGAGGGACGCTCGCGCATCCTGCATGAGGCCAAGCCGCTGCTGCAAAAGATCTCCGCTCCGGCACTGCAATTGCAACTGGTCAAGCAGCTCGCCGATTTGTGCGGCATGACGTCCGCGGAGGCGGCCGGGTTGGTGGAAATTCGTGGTGTCGCGACCGAATCGCGCGGCGCGCGCTCTTCGGGCCGCGGTGCGCCGCCACGCGTCCAGCGGCGCACGACGCAAAGCCTGGAGCGTAAATTCCTCAACTTTTTGATGGTCAAACCCGATCTGGCCGGCGAATTGCCGCTCGATTTGTTCGAGGGCGGGGGCGCGGAAACCCAGGGTTTGCTGTCCATGGCGGCGTATGCGCGTGAGAACGCCGGCACGAATTTCGAGGCACGCCTCATTGACCAGTTTCGCGGTGGCGAGCATGAGGCATTGTTCAAGCAGGTGCTGTCCGAGTTGATGGACATCAACCTTACCGCCGAGCAGGCCGATGCGGAGTTTCGCGACGCGCTGCCGCGCTTGCGCCGCCGGCGCGTCGAGGAGCGACACGATGAACTGCTTGGCAAAGCCGCCGGCGCGGCGCTGACCCAGGATGAAAAGGCGGAACTTAACAGCATCATCAAGGAGATAGCGGTGCTGGACAAGGCGAGTACTTCTGCCCCCGGCCAATCGCTTTAGCCGTGGTA
>CAMDRY010000399.1 GCA_945906975.1 Bordetella parapertussis
ATGCTGATGCTCACCCACCCTGCCCTGATCAAACGACCACTAATTGTCGCAGGTGACGCCATTCACGTTGGTTACGATGAAGCCGCTTTAAGTAAAATGTCGACTGTTACTCCGGTCGTGTAATACACAACCATGCACGAAAGGCCTCCCATCGACTGGAAAGGCCCGTTTGGCGCCCCTTTCCAGCCTACGGCTGCTCGCATCCTTCGCAATGATAAGTAAGGCCACCGAATCATGAACGCCACACTTGCCCTCGCGCGCGAACTTATTAGCCGCCGCTCAGTAACGCCCGAAGACGGAGGCTGCCAGGCACTGCTTAGCACCCGACTGGCAGCCGCGGGGTTTCAGGTCGATCACATACCCAAAGGGGGAGTCGTCAACCTTTGGGCACGGCACGGGAGCGCTGTACCGGTAGTCTGTTTCGCCGGGCACACAGATGTGGTTCCTCCGGGCCCATTGACCCAGTGGATCAACGATCCATTTTCGCCAGAGGAGCGTGACGGTCGCCTATACGGTCGCGGTGCGGCTGACATGAAAACCTCCGTAGCGGCCTTCACTGTGGCAGCGGAGCGATTTATCGCCGAACATCCGAACCATGCGGGGTCAATCGCCATTCTCCTAACATCGGACGAGGAAGGCGACGCGATCGACGGAACCGTCAGGGTTATCGAGACCTTGACCGAACGCGGCGAAGGGATCGACTACGCTATTGTTGGCGAGCCGACGTGCGTGACCAGATTTGGCGACACAATCAAGAACGGACGGCGCGGTTCACTCTCTGGAACGCTGCACATCAAAGGCGTACAAGGACATATCGCATACCCGCACCTGGCGAAAAACCCCATCCATCTGGCGATGCCTGCCCTTGCGGAGCTCGGAGAGGTAAGCTGGGATCAGGGTAACGCGCATTTCCCCCCCACCTCGTGGCAGATTTCCAATATCCGCGCCGGCACCGGCGCGTCCAATGTCATCCCTGGAGACTTGACCGTACTCTTCAATTTTCGTTTCTCGACCGCGAGTACCGCTGAGGCGCTTCAGATCCGCGTTCATGAGATTCTTGATCGACATGGGCTTCAGTACGACCTTAAATGGACCTTGGGCGCACGCCCCTTCCTTACTGTCGCCGGCCCCCTGCTCAAGGCGGCGATCTGCGCCGTAAGTGAGGTCACAGGTGTTGAAGCAGAAGTCAGCACAACGGGAGGCACCTCGGATGGCCGCTTCATCGCGGTGGTTGCCAAAGAAGTCATCGAATTCGGTCCACTCAACGACTCCATCCACAAACTCAACGAATATGTGGAGATTGCAGATATCGAACCGCTGACACAGATTTATGGGCGAATTCTCGAAAAATTGCTGTTAGCTGCCTGACTGCAGTGTCAACAAAACAGACCACCCTGCGCGCCCTGCTGCGCGACTGCACGGCGCAGTTTCGCAAAGCCGGACTACATTACGGGCATGGCACGCACAATGCCGCCGAGGAAGCCTCTTGGCTGTTTTGCCATGTACTTGACGTGCCTTGGGACCGTCTGGCCGCGGCTCTGGACATTGAGCCCAGCGCAAAGGAGCGATTGCGCATCACAACCCTCTGCCAGCGTCGACTGATAGAGCACATTCCCATGGCCTACCTTATCAAGGAGGCGTGGCTTGGCGAGCACCGATTTTACGTTGACCAACGCACAATCGTTCCACGCTCCTTCATAGCTGAACTGCTCCACGAAAGTCTATCCCCGTGGGTAAGATTGCCCGGACGCATCACAAATGTGCTCGACATGTGCACCGGTTCCGGGTGCCTTGCGATACTTGCAGCACTGACGTTTCCCAAAGCCGCAGTCGATGCTGCAGATATCTCAAGGGCTGCGTTGAAGGTGGCACAGCGCAACGTTGCTGATTATCGGCTGCAAAGCCGCGTAACCCTGCTCAAGTCGGATATTTTCTCTGGAGACGGGTTTGGACAATACGATTTAATCCTGGCCAATCCTCCCTACGTCAATGCAGCCAGCATGCGCCGACTGCCTCGGGAGTACAGACACGAACCCGAACTTGCGCTAGCGTCTGGCAAAGACGGCCTGGATGCGCTAAGGGGTATTCTGAGCGGTGCCGGGAGGCACCTTAAGCCGAAGGGATTGCTCGTGGTTGAAATCGGCCATAACAGAATAGCCGTCGAAAAGGCCTTTCCCCACCTTGCATTCACCTGGCTGGACGTCAGCGCAGGAGAAGACTTCGTATTTCTTCTGGAGCGCACGCAACTGGATTAGAGCCCGGCGACGTTGCGAAGGCAATCGCACGATAAGGCCAAAATCGAACTGAACTCGACGGCGCGGGAGGTTGGGGTGGCTGACGGGACTCGAACCCGCGACAACCGGAATCACAATCCGGGACTCTACCAACTGAGCTACAGCCACCATTACCTTGCTTAACTTCTTGGCGCACCCGACAGGACTCGAACCTGTAACCGCCGGCTTAGAAGGCCGGTGCTCTATCCAGTTGAGCTACGGGCACTCCGTCGGGCATCGTGCCGTTCACTTTGGGATGAACGGCACATTTATTGGTCGGGGTGGAGAGATTTGAACTCCCGACATCCTGGTCCCAAACCAGGCGCGCTACCAGGCTACGCTACACCCCGAGAGGCGGAGAATTGTACTCCCTTGAAGCGCTCTAGGTCAATGCAAAGTCTTTTCCAACGCGGTCTGCGCCTGAAGAAAATACGGCAAAAGCATAAAAACCAACGCCGCCCCTTTGCTATTTCCAACAAGCCACATCCGCCGCTCGTCATAGGGAAAAGTCGGCTAAGTCCCTGTTTGTACGCGCTCCAATTTATGCCTTGCCGCCCGCATATTTTTCTGGTATCAAGTCGCCTTGGTTTTTTATTTTGGAGCTCGTTTCTAAAATGTCCGTTGATCTCTTGCACAAACAATTCTCGGCCTATGCCCCCAAAAAGGGCGAGGAGTACATGAACGCGAAACAGCGGGCGCACTTCCGGAAAATTCTGGAAGCGCTCAAATCCGAACTGGGTCAGGACATCGATCGAACCGTCCATACCATGCAGGATGAGGCCACTGTTTTCGCAGATCCCAATGATCGCGCCAGCCAGGAATCCGATATGGCGCTTGAGCTGCGTAATCGCGATCGCGAACGCAAATTAATCAAAAAAATAGACGAAACAATCGCCAAAATTGATGCTGAAGACTACGGTTATTGTGAAAGTTGCGGCGTCGAAATCGGCCTGAAACGACTGGAAGCACGCCCTACTGCCACGCTCTGCATCGACTGCAAAACGCTAGACGAGCTGCGCGAAAAGCAGGTCGCAAAGTAAATTTCTCGGCCATAAAAAAAGGGCGCCTAGGCGCCCTTTTTTATTTTTCCCGTGAATCAGGCCGGCGTCGCTGGAGTATCTTCGAGAATTGCCTTCATTGAGAGGCGTACGCGGCCTTTTTCGTCAGCCTCGAGAACCTTAACCTTGACCTGCTGGCCTTCCTTGAGGTGGTCGGACACATTGGCAACACGTTCCTTGCTGATTTGCGAAATGTGCAACAAGCCGTCTTTGCCGGGCAGCAATTGCACGATCGCTCCGAAGTCGAGCAATTTGAGTACCGTACCGTCATACACCCGGCCTACTTCGACATCCGCCGTGATGTCTTCAATCTTTTT
>CAMDRY010000400.1 GCA_945906975.1 Bordetella parapertussis
GTCACGCAATTCAGGATTCCGGATGGGAGGCTAGCCATGTATCAAACGCCGCAATTTGAGGAAATGCGTGCCGCAGTGATGCATGAGCTGATTCGCATGCACCCACTGGCGACGCTGGTTACGCTGGGCTCGTCGGGTCTGGAGGCCAACCATATCCCGCTCGAATTTGATCCGCATCCCGCCCCGTTCGGGACGCTGCGCGGGCATGTCGCACGCGCCAATCCAGTCTGGCACGACCACGCGGCGGCGCAAGGCGCGCTGGCGGTGTTTCAGGGGCCGCAGATTTATGTCACGCCCTCGTGGTACGTCACCAAGAAAGAAAGCGGCAAAGTCGTGCCGACCTGGAATTACGCCGTGGTACATGTCCAGGGCCCGCTGCGCGTGATCGAAGACCGCGCCTGGCTGCGCAATTTTGTCTCGCAACTGACCGACCGGCACGAAGGGGCAAGGCAGATGCCATGGAAAGTGGACGACGCCCCGGCCGAGTACATCGAGCAGATGCTGTCTGCGATTGTCGGTATCGAAATTCCGATCGCCACCATCACCGGCAAGTGGAAAGTCAGCCAGAACCGCACGGTCGCCGATCGCGAAGGCGTGGTGCAAGGCCTAGCGCAAAGCAGCGGCGAGGATGCCGCCGCGATGGCAGGCCTCGTCCGGCAGGCGATGAAGCCCTGAATGGAGGCGGCGCGGCGCAAGCGCGAATTGCAGGGGCTGGCGTGGGGGTTTATCGGCGTCGCCATATTCAGCCTGACCCTGCCGGCGACGCGCGTTGCCGTGGTCGAACTCGATCCGGTGCTGGTCGGTCTTGGCCGTTCGCTCGCGGCGTCCGTGCTCGCCGTGCTGGTCTTGCTGATCACGCGCCAGCCCTTGCCGCGGCGCGACCAGATACTGCGCATGATCCTGACCGCTTCGGGCGTTGTGCTGGGTATTCCGCTGATCACCGCTTACGCGATGCGCTATCTGCCCTCGGCGCACGGCGCAATCGTGATTGGCTTGCTGCCACTGGCGACGGCGGCGATCGTGGCTTTGTCCGGAAGGGAGAGACCGTCGCGGGGCTTCTGGTTTGCCGCCGGCTTTGGCGCGCTGCTGGTGGTGGCGTTTGCGCTGATCGAAGGGGGCGGCACTTTGCATCTGGCCGACCTTGCCCTGTTGCTGGCGGTGGCGGTGGGCGCGCTCGGTTACGCCGAGGGTGCGCGACTCACCCGCGAAATGCCGGGCTGGGTGGTGATCAGCTGGGTGCTGGTCGTTTCGGTGCCTTTTTTGTTGCCCCCGGTGCTCTGGTCGGCGGCGGAGCACGGCATCAACGCCTCGGTCACGGCCTGGTTGTGTTTTGCCTACGTCAGCCTGTTCAGCCAGTACTTGGGTTTTTTCCCCTGGTACCACGGGCTTGCGCTGGGCGGTGTTGCGCGCGTTTCACAGGTGCAGTTGACGCAGCCTTTCCTGACGCTGATCGCCTCCGCGCTGTTGCTCGGCGAGAAGGTCAGCATGGGCATGATAATCTTTGCCGCAGCGGTGGTGGCCACCGTTGCCATCGGGCGCAAGATGCCAATCCGGCCGCTGAAATAAAATCCATGCCATGGCGAAAATAGACCAACACACGCTTACCGAAATCGCCCGCCAAGCCTTCTCCCGTGCCGGCGCGCACCAGGGGATGGCGCAGGCGAGCGCGCGCGCGCTGGTGGCCGCCGACATGCAGGGCCTGCCCTCGCACGGCGTGTCGCGCGTGCCGTTTTATTGCGGCATGCTCAAAAACGGCCGCGCAGACGGCAGCGCCCACCCGCGTGTCATGTCCGATCACAAGGCGGTCTGTGTCATCGATAATGCCGGCGGTCTGGGCTACGAGGGCTGCGCAATGGCCGCAGGCGAGGCGGTGCGGCGTGCGCGCGAGTTCGGCATAGGCTACGCCGGCGTGACCAACGGCCATCACATCGGTGCGCTGGCGCTGGCGCTCGAGCCTATGGTTGCGGCCGGGCAAATCGGCATTGCGCTGTCGAACTCACCGGCGGCGATGCCGGTGTGGGGCGGGCAGGCCGCCACGCTGGGAACCAATCCGGTGGCGGCGATTTTTCCGCGCGCCGGCGCCGATCCGCTGGTCGTCGATTTGTCCATGACCACGGTGACGCGTGGCCGCATCATGCTGGCGGCGCAAAAAGGCGAGCGCATTCCGGAGGGCTGGGCGCTCGACCGTCACGGCAAGCCGACCACCGACCCGCAGGAGGCGCTGGAGGCGGGCACGCTCTTTCCGGTGGGCGGCAGCAAGGGGGCCATGCTGGCGCTGGTGTTTGAACTGCTGTGCACCGCGCTCACCGGCGCGGCCATCAGCCGCGACAACGATTCGTTCTGGGTTGAGCAGGGCAACCGGCCTAGCCTCGGGCAGGGTTTTATCGCCATAGACCCGGGTGCGGCGGCCGGGCGCGCCGTCTATGACCAAAGGCTAGAGACGCTGATCGCGATGATGTTGTCTGAAGAGGGCGTGCGCCTGCCCGGCGGCCGGCGTTTTGACGCACAACGCCTGGCGATGGCGCAGGGGGTCGATGTGCCCGATGCCTTGCTGCACAAGTTGCGCGAACTCGCCGGCACGTGAGTAACGAGGTTTTCGTGCGCTCTGTGCGTCCAGGCCCCACCAGTGCCACCGAGGGCAGCCCTATCATCGTGCCGCACCGCGCAAAGCCCCGTGCCGACGGTTCATTTCAGGCGCGGCTGCCCACGCCGTTTGCCCTGGTCGGTGTGCGCACCGAGGGCGATGTGCTGGCCGAGATCATGTTCCTGCCTGTGTCCATGGGCGCGTTGCCGCCGCTGAACAGGCTTGCCGAGCGGGCTTGCGCGCAAATCGAAAAATACGCCGACGATCCGGAATTCAGATTTCGCCTGCCGCTGAAAACCGTCGGCACCGATTTTCAGCGCCGTGTCTGGGCCGCCATCTCAGCCGTAGCCGGCGGGCAGACGCTGACCTACGGGCGCATGGCGCGCAGCCTGGGTTCGGCGGCACGCGCCGTCGGACAGGCCTGTGGCAGCAATTATTTCCCGCTGCTCATTCCGTGCCACCGCGTGGTTGCGGCGACGGGCCTTGGGGGCTTTGCGCACAGCGGCGGCGGCTACCTGATCGAGGTCAAGCGCCGCCTGCTGGCGCACGAAGGGGGCATTCAGGACGTGACCCAGGACGTGACCCAGGACGTGACCCAAGACGTGACCCAAGACGTGACCCAGGGCGTGACCCGGGGCGCGATCAGACGTCTTTTCTAGGCCCATGAACATGAAGGACGGCGACAGCGCGCTGCTGGATGAATTTGGCGACCAGCTCTGGCTAGAGGACGGGCTGTCCAAGAATACGCTGGAATCCTATCGTCGTGACCTGCGCCAGTTTGCCCAATGGGTCGCGGCCAACCCCGGGCGGGCGCTGCTCGAGGCGGGGGAGGCGGATATCGCGAATTACCTTGCCGCGCGCAAAAGCAGGGCCGTCGGCGCCGGGCCGCGCGGCGTCGTCAAGGCCAGTACCCAGGCGCGGCTGCATTCCAGCCTCAAGCGCTTTTATCATTTTGCTTTGCGCGCCAATCGTATTGTTGCGGACCCGACGGCCAGGCTCGACGCGCCGAAAAAGCCACCGCGCTTTCCCAAAACGCTGACCGAGGCGGACGTCGAGGCCTT
>CAMDRY010000401.1 GCA_945906975.1 Bordetella parapertussis
GGATGGCGCAAACAAAATCGTAGTCAAAGCGCTGGAAGGCCGAGAACAGCGTGCCGCCTATGCCACCGGCGCCGACGATGCCCACCATGGTGGAGTTGCGCAGGTTGGAGTCGAGCTGGTAGGTGGCAAAGCCGATGAAACGCGAGAACACCTGCGGCAGCACGCCGTAGCTGATCAGGCTCATGAAGGGGGCGCCGGTGGCGCGCACCGCCTCGACCTGTTTGAGCGAGATCTCCTCTATGGCCTCGGCAAAGAGCTTGCCGATAAAGCCGACCGAGGCGACCACCAGTGCGAGGATGCCGGCCATGGCGCCAAAGCCCACCGCCTTGACGAACAGGATGGCGACGATCACCGGATGGAAGGAGCGGGCGAGGGCGATGATGGCGCGCGCCGGCCAGCTCACCCATACCGGCATCAGGTTGCGCGATGCAAACAGGCCTATGGGCAGGGCGATGAGTATGCCCAGCACCGAGGCGAGGATGGCGATCTCCAGCGACTCGGTGAGGCCCTTGAGCAGTGAGTCGGGCTGCGCGATGTTGGGCGGGATCATGCGGCCGATAAAGCGCGCGCCGTTGCCAAGCCCGGTGACAAAACGCGCCCAGGTGAAATCCAGGCGCGAGAAGGCGTAGACGATGTATAGCGCCAGCGTGATCCAGCCGGCGCGCGTCAGCCAGTCGGGCTTGAAGGCTTGCGGCGTTGTGTCAGTCATCCTGGTTTAGCACCGGTTACAAAATATAAAATTTCAACATCTTTGGTCATAGCGAGCGCAGCAATCTCGTGATGTTGCCGGATGCATCGTAACCGCGACGGGATTGCTGCGCTCGCAATGACGGCATCTTTCTTTGAAGACGGCATCTTTTTTTGAAACGGATTCTTAGCGTTTTGGCAGATCAAGGGCGTTGGTAAGGTCGCCCATGTGCTCGCGTACGCCTTGCAGCGGCGGGAGCGTGAAGCGGCGCGTGATCAGTTTCAGAATAGAGGTGGTGTCGTATTGCGTGTTATCAACGTAGCCGCGTTTGGCAACGGGCGAGACGTTGATGGTCGGCACGCGCGTGCCCGGGCCCCAGCGGTCGCCCATGTCGAGCAGCGAGGGCGGCGGAACGTGGTCCCAGTAACCGCCGTTCTCGTCGTAGGTGACGATCACCAGCGTTTTTGACCATTGCGGGCTTTTGCGAATGCGCTCGAGCACTTCGGCGATGTGGATGTCGCCGCTCTGGATGTCGGTATAGCTCGGGTGCTGGTTGAGCCGTCCTGCCGGTTTGTAAAAGCTCACCTGCGGCAGCGTGCCCTTGTCGACGTCGGCGAGGAAGTTTTCGCCGTCCTTGAGGTGGCGTGCGCGGTCGGTGCTGCCCGGGGCAAAGCGCGCGTAGTAGTTGAACGGCTGGTGGTGTGGCTGGAAATTCGGGCTGCCCGCGTCGCGGTTGTAAATGACGGCGCGTTTTTCTTTCGGGTCGCGCTGGCCGTCGGCGACCGCATGGTTGAATGCCCCGGCATACCAGGCCCAGCTCACGCCCTTGGCCGAGGGCGTGTCGCCTATCGTGCGCTGGGTCAGCGGTGGCACCGGGTGCTTGGCCGGGTCGGCAAGGGCGAGATTGCCGCCCGGGGCAGGCGCGGTGCCGCTCGGTTGGTAGGGCGGTTGCGAAGTGTTGACGATATAGCCGTCTGGCGTGACCGCGCCGTCAAACAATTGCGGCGGGCCCTCGAGTACCGATGCGGGTGAACCCGGGCGCTTTTTCAGTTTGCCTTTTTCATCGAGCTGCGCACGCATTGAAGCCGGTGCGTTGTCAAAGCGCGGGGTGCAGGCGCAGACCAGCCATTGGTGGTTGAGAAACGATCCACCGAACGCGCCCATGAAAAAATTGTCGGCGAGCACGTACTCGCGGGTCCACTGCCACATTTTTTGCGACGAGCCGTCGTAATAGCCCATAGGCCAGGCACCGGTGTTGCCCATGGCGACGTACATGTTGTTGCGTCCGCCGTTAATCTGTTCGAGGTTCTGGTAGTAGTTGTGTATCGGACTGGGGACCACCTGGTCGATGCGCGCATTGGTCGGCGGGCCGTCTATGCGAAACGGGCCGTTGGGCAGGCGCGCGGGGTAACGCGGGTCGGGCTTGCCTTGTGGTGTGTAGACGGGCGGCAGGTAAGGCAGCGGTTTGCCGTCGTGGTCGAGTTGGGTCTTTTGCTCGGCGGTGGCGTTGGCGATGCCGTTGGCGCCGGGGAAAAGCCCGTACATGTTGTCAAAGCTGTGGTTCTCGGCGTAGATCACGACGATGTTAGCTATCTGCGACAGGTCGGGTTTGACCCACGGCGCTTGCCAGGCCTGGCCGGCGCAGCCGGCAAGCGTGGCGGCCAGCATCGCGATGCATAGCTTGCGGGCGGGTAAATTTTTCATGTGCACTCCGTTGAGTGTGGCCGCGAATCTGCTAATGCAACCAGCCTTCGCCGCCATAAATGGTTTTAAGCACCGCGTCGCTTAGTCCCGCCGCGCCGCCGTCGTACACAACCCTGCCGCCTGCCATGCCGATGATGCGGTCGGCAAAGCGCCGCGCCAGCTCGACGTCGTGCATGTTCACCACGACCGGTATGGCGTAGTTGCCACAGATGTCGCGCAGCAATTCCATGATCTCGACCGAGGTCTTGGGGTCGAGCGAGGAGGTCGGCTCGTCGGCGAGCAAAAGCTTCGGAGCCTGCATGATGGCGCGCGCGATGCCCACGCGCTGGCGCTGGCCGCCCGACAGGCTGTCGGCGCGTTGGTTGGCAAAGCCGGCGAGGCCGACCGTCTCAAGCAATTCAAAGGCGCGCTTGATGTCATCGGCCGGGAACTTGCGCAACCAGGCCTTGAGCGGCGAGATGTAGCCCAGTCGCCCGCACAACAGGTTTTCCATCACGCTGAGGCGCTCAACCAGGTTGTATTCCTGGAACACCATGCCGATTTGCCGGCGTGACAGGCGCAGCGCCCTGCGGTTGAGCTTGACGAGGTCGGTGCCCGCGAAAATGATTTCGCCGGCGCTCGGTTCGACCAGGCGGTTGATGCAGCGGATCAGTGTCGACTTGCCGGTGCCCGACGGCCCGATGATGGCGGTGATGCCCTCCCCGGAAATATCCAGCGAAATGTCGCGCAACACCGGCTTGCCGGCGGCGTATTCCTGGCACAGGTGGCGTATCGACAGTGCGGCACTCATGGGCGTTTGATCATCCTCGAAAATTGCTTAGTACGTCCCCTCTCCTCTGGCGGGGTGAAGCCGGGGTTTCGCGGAGTGTAGCTCAGCGCCGGCTGAACGGCATCGGCCTGCCGGCCGATGTGCGCCCTGCAAGAGAGGGGAGTGATCGCATTTTAGCCTCGTCGTTGCGAGCGCAGCGAAGCAATCTTGTCGCGCTTGTGACGTAAGTCGTGGCCCTACGAGATTGCTTCGTCGCTTCGCTCCTCGCAATGACAGGGAGCACGGTGAGGGGAAGCATTCCATGTTTTCCCCCGTCAAGGGAAAGGGTGATTGATCGCATTTTAGCCTCGTCATTGCGAGCGCAGCGAAGCAATCTTGTCGTGCTTGTGACTTGTGACTTGTGCCTTGTGATTTGTGACTTGTGATTTGTGACGTAAGTCGTGGCGCTACGAGATTGCTTCGTCGCTTC
>CAMDRY010000402.1 GCA_945906975.1 Bordetella parapertussis
ACTGCCGCTGCGCCGAGGGAAGCTCCAGGTCGAGGTAAATCGCGTCGCTGCGCCTGGCCTGTTCGGCCAAGGCAAGAGTAGTCTTGCCTGACTGGCGAGGCCCGAGAAGCACCACCGCGGGAAACTCACGGAGCAAATTAACCAGCTGCTGCTCTACAAAACGCGGGTTCATCCGTGTAATTTACCATTCATACGGTAGATTTACACGGTTGGATTGTCGATACTGTGCCGCTTTAGTTGGCGAGAAATGCGCACCTGATATATCATCATTGCATGCAATCATGCGGCATGAAAGCGCTTACCATGCAAATCAAAATCGTCGGCAAGAGCGGTCAAATCTCCCTCGGCAAGTCCATCGCGGGAATGGGCTTCATTATGGAAACACTCCCCGGCGGCGACATTCTGCTGAAACATGCCGTAGTCGTACCCGTCAACGAGCGCTGGTTGCATGAACCTGCCATGAAGAAAAAACTGGCCCGCGCAGATCAATGGATGCGCGACAACCCCGCAAAGGAAACCGACCTGAACGAGTTTGCGTCCGGTATTGAGCCAGTTTTGTGAGTGGCAACGACGACAAAGTACTGCTTGACCTCAACTACCCTGCGTTCCAGTCGGAATTGTTTGCGTTGCATGCCCCTGAGATCAAGAAAATCTTCAAGACATTCAAAAAGCTAAAGGCCATGTCTTGGAACGAAGTATTCAGAGACAGCGGTTTGAAATGGGAGGAGCCAAAAAGTACGCCCGGCAAATATACGATCCGGTTATCCCTGGCCTACCGTGCCGTAGTTGTCCGCCAAGGAAGTTGGATTCGATTTCAAGCGCTGCACCAAGACCATGACGGGGCCTATGGCAAGAAATAGTGCGTATTTCGCGTAACGCAACAGCATCTTCGTTGCAGCCGCCAGATTGCAATTTTAATCCGCCACCATGGTACGCAGGGCTTCCGGAATTGATTCCACTCAGGATTCAAACGGATTGATCAATTTCACGCCGGTGCCCGCGAAGTCAGCCACGTTGCGAGTGACTACCGACATGGCGTGTTCGAGAGCCGTGGCGGCGATCATCGCGTCGCGATACGAGCGCGGATTGGGCACCTGCAGTGCCGCGCACAGGATCGCGGCATTTTCAGTGAACGGCAGAATGCGGCCGGCGAAAGTCGCACGCACGCCAGTGAGCCAGGCGCGCAATGCGCCGCCCTGAGCGGGCGTCCTGCGCTCCAGCGCCAAGATGCCTTGTTCAATTTCCACGATGCTGATCGCACTAAGGAAAAACTGGCTCGCCGCATGCCTTGCCGCCCACGCCCTTACTTCAGGCGATTGTTTGGGCTTGCCTTGACGAAGTTCCGAAATGACATTGGTGTCAAGCAGATACATCGTCTCAATGTTTCAAGACAGATCGGCGCCACGCAACTTGACCGCCAGCCGCGGCGGGTCAAACTCAAAGGCAGCATTCTCCGCCCCGCAGGGTATTGCGTCCATGACCTTGAGAAGAGAGATCTCCTTATTTCCCGCAAGGCGATAGTATTCTTCGATTTTTAGCAGCGCGTACGCTGGCCGGCCCCGATCGGTGATGAACACCGGGCCTTTGGACGCGGCACGCTTCGCGGCGCCCACGTCGCGGGTGAAATCCCGACTTGAATAAGTATGAACCGGCATATTGGGTCCTCCAAGGCAGCAGCCATTTGAGATGCTCAAATCAATGTTTGTATGTTATGACAGTCGCCAGCTTTGATCAATACCAGCAGCGCCTGCGTTTCAATCAGCGGCGCGCCGGATGGTCGAAAAAACCTAACCCCCGACGGCGAGGCTTACTGGCGCAGATACGTTCGTCAACCGGCCAAACGCAATGATTTAGCCGATTCAATAGATTTAACATTCGTTAATCGGAGGCAACCGTGCCTGAGGCAATTGTCTTAAAAACACGCGAACACCAGCGACTGGTTCGACTGGCCCAGGACGCGGAATGCACAGTCGATGAAATATTTCGGGACGTGTTGCGTGACGGCCTTGATTACACAGAGTACAAAGTAAAGGCGGTCAACGAAGGCCTGGCGGATCTTTCAGCAGGCAGGATGATTAGCATCGACGAATTAAAGGTGCGCCTTGGGCGACGTCGAGCCGGTCGTGGGCAAGCCCGGCGCAAGGTCGCTTAGCTTCGCCAAGCGCTTCGAGCAGGATTTGGAGCGCGTCAAGGCCTGGCACCTGAATCATGGTGCGCGCTGTGAATAATCCCCAGGTCAATCCTATCTGATCTATGCCGCCACTCGCAAAGGCCAACGCACGTCAATCTCGTCCCAGGGCACGAATACCCGCCCTGCCTGGTTTTTTTCGATCACCGTCCATTGCATTAACGTGGTGACGTCCTTGTGCACATTGCGGTAATGGCGTCCGAGATGCTTGGCCAGCGCGTAGATCGTAAGTGGCCCGGATTTTTTCAACGCGTCAACCAATTCCCAGCGCTTGGGCGTGAACACGCCGCCAAATTGCGCCATGGTGCGAAAGCCAACGCCGAAATACGGTTTCAATGTCCGGCCGGCCCTGGCCCCTGACAATGCCTTGCCAAATCGCGCCAAACTCCCCGCGAGCGGCTCCCCGATCCTGACCTCAAGTACATTCATGATTCCACCTCTTCGATATCTCGCAAAAAATCGTGCAACAGGGTCGGAACATCCGTGAATTCATAGCTACTTTGCACGCCGCGCAGATGCTTGTGATCGCCTTTGCCGCGCTCATTGTCGTATCCGACCAAGCGCTTTTCATCCACCAGATAAACAAGCCGGTATTTAATGCCATGCACAGAAGGCTGCACCGGCTCGGGAACCTCCCAGATTACCGCCTCGATTACGCCACGCAGATAGGCCTCTTTGACGCGGTAAATCAATTTGGCCTTCATGGGGCCTAGGATGCCCTACAATATGGGGCCTGTAAAGCCCCCCCCCACTGCCAGGTACTGGTGCCACTTTAGATGGCGAAAAATACGCGCCTGATAGAGAAGTGGCCCCGTTTGCTTGAACAACTTTCCCCACCTTATAAGTGGACTCGGGGCGGATCTTTAAAGGTGCAGAGTTGTCCATGGCGACGCAACGTCGCGGCCGGCACCGCAACGGCTAGCGCAGTGGTTGCGACTTGTCGAGAAAGACGCTTTTGAAACCACCCGGAACGTCAATCATGAACAGCCTGGGCCACCAGTTTTACGCCCAGCGCTGTGCAGACGCGGCTGATGGTATCGAATCGCGGCTGCGCGTCAGGGCGCAGCGCTCTGTACAACGCCTCGCGGGTAATACCCGATGCCTTGGCAATCTCGCTCATACCGCGCGCTCGGGCAATGCTGCCGAGCGCGCCTGCCAACGCCGCAGGGTCGTTTTCTTCGAGAACGACCGTCAGGTATTCGGCCATTGCCTGCTCGCTGTCCAGATGCTCGGCGATGTCGAATTCAGGCAAATCGGCAATACGGATTTTCTTGGTCATCGCTCACTCCTCAATGGTCGCCGCAAGCTTCGCGGCCTTGGCAATATCAGCGGACTGTGACGATTTGTCACCGCCACCCAGCATCACAATCAGCACCAAACCACGTTTAACGTAATACATGCGCCAGCCCGGCCCAAAATGCTCCCGCATTTCGAACACCCC
>CAMDRY010000403.1 GCA_945906975.1 Bordetella parapertussis
GCGTCCAGCCGGCATAGTATCGGTAAGCAGTCCAATAGACACAAAAGGAAACTACTTTGAGCGTTCACGTTTTGCCCTATGACACAGCCCACCCTGGCGACGTTGTCGATTTCTCGCACAAATTGCGCCAGTTTGAACCCTCGCGCATACGCAGCCTCGCCCTGCTGGTAAAAACAGAGGGCAACTCCGACGTCAACGACTTCTCGCGCGAATACGGCCTGCAAAGCGCGACCATTGCAATCGAGGCGCACGGCGGCCGCCCCCTGCTCGAGCGCTCCACCTTTCTCTTTTCCACCGGCTGCGAAGGCGCCATGACGCCATTCGGCTATTTGTTCGCGGATGTCGACGAGCCGGACGCCAAACCGTCGCCACGCGGCAGCGCACTGGCCATGGGCTGCGCCCGCAGCCGCTCACTAACGCCCGAGGAGATAGGCACCCTCGCCCACGCCGACATCACCGCCGACACCGTGCGCGCGGCCATGAAAGACGCCGGCGTCGATGCGAGTGACGTCGCCCTGGTCATCGTCAAGACCCCGGTAAAGAGTTTTCTTCCCCCGGCCCCCGGCGCGGTGCGAAACAAGCGCATCACCTCGGGCTACTCCAAGGCGGTCGGCGCGCTTGGCGCCGGCGTGGCACTCGGCGAAGTTGACCGCGCACGCATCGTGCAGGAGGCCTTCGACCACGACCACTCGCTGCATGCAAACCGCGCCATGGTCTTCTCGGGCGCCGAACTCGACTGCGTGGAAATCATGCTGCTGGCCAACCGGCGCGGCGCTGCGGGCGCACTGTCGGTTCACACCGGCCGGCTACGCGATGTCCTTGACGGCAAGGGACTGCGCGACATGTTTTCTGCTGCCGGCTGCCCTGTCGATGCAGACGGCAGCGTGGCCACCCCGGAACGCGTGGTCGCGACCATGATCAAATCGGGCGTCGCGCCCGACGGCCGCCTGCGCGGACTGCGCACGGTCATGAAAACCAGCCATATCGACATGGACAAGCACGTGCGCGCCGCCATGAGCGGCGTCGTCGGATCGATCCGTGGCTCGTCGCGGGTGTTCATCTCGGCCAACACCGTCCATCAGGCACCAGCCGGCGGGGGACTGTGCGCCTGCATCGTGCGCGATGCCTGAGCCGGCCGTATCCGCATGAGCACTTTGCGCATCCTGCGCGAACAGGACGTGCGTGACACGATCAACGCAGGTAGCGCGCTGGAAATGGCGCGACGCACGCTGCGCGATCAGGCCACCGGAGGCAGCCGCCTGTCCACGCCGTCCGCGATGACGCTTGACGCGCTGGCTCTGGGCGGACCACGCTTCAAGTTTAAGGCCGCGACCGTCGCACATTTGAACGCCTCCGGCATCCGCCTGCTGTCCAATCCGGGCACAACGGACAAGCAGACACGCAATTACTGCGCCGTCTACGACCACAGCGATTTTCACCTCGCCGGCCTGGTGACGGAAAACTGGCTGAGCAAAATCCGCACCGCCGCGTTCGGCGTGGTGGCGCTAGAGCAACTGGTCAACCCCGGGCCGCTCGTGGTCGCGCTGTACGGCACGGGCGGCATCGCCGCCGAAATCATCGCAATGCTCGCCTGCGCGCTGCCGGTTGCGGAATTACGCGTGCATTCGCGCCGCCCCGAGAGCATGGCGGCGTTCGTGAACACGCATGCGCCCGTCGCCGGATATGCGCTGCGGGCCGAACCGGACCGCGCCCGCGCGGTATCGGACGCAGATCTGGTCATCACACTCACCGAATCGCCCAGTCCGCTGGTTTTTCCGGGCGAAACCAAAGACGGATGCGTTGTCTGCTCCATGGGCAGTTACAACGAAGTGGACTACGGCGTGCTGCTCGAGTCGGCACGGCTGATCGTCGATGACGCCGATTTTTCCGCCGAAATGGGGGACGGCCGCGCGTGGATCGCGCAGGGGCATCTCAGCCATGCGCAATTCAACGCGCGCATTGATGCGCTTGCCTGCGAAGTCATTACCGGCCAAAAACCGGGAAGACAAGCCGCCTCCGAGCGCATCGTCGCACTCATCCAGGGCATGGCCATAGGCGATGTCGCCTTCGCCACACACGCACTACGCGAGGCCGAGCGCCTCGGCCGGGGTCAGCTCATTGAGTTGGACTGAGCGCGGGCGCGTCCAGCCCGCGCCCGTTCCGCCCTGCGGCGTCTAGCTTACTGTTCAACCTTTATGTTCGCGGTCTTGATAACCTGGGCGTAGCGGGTGTAATCGGTCTTGAGCAAGGCGGCGAACTGCTCCGGGCCGCCGACAAGCGGCTCGAGCCCCTGCTTTTGCAGCGCTTCCTTGAAATCCGCCGTGCCCAGAATGACGGCGATCTGCGCCGCGATCTTGTCGACGATGTCCTTAGCCGTGCCGGCGGGCGCAAGCACGCCAAACCAGAGTCGCACGTCCAGGTTGGGAACCCCGCCCTGGGTAAAGGTCGGCACATTCGGAATTGCCATATTGCGACTCTCGCCTGAAACCGCAATTCCCTTGAGCTTGCCGCTTTTGACCACCGGAATAAGACTCGAAATCGAGCCCAGGTACATTTGCGAGTGGCCGCCAAGCACTGCGGTCAGCGCTTCGCCGCCCCCCTTGTACGGCACAGCGGTCAGCTTTGCACCGGTGAGAATGCCCAGCAACTCGGCTGCAAGGTGCTGGTTGCCGCCGATCTGCGTCGTCGCATAATTAAGTTGCCCCGGCTTCGCCTTGGCGAGGGCGATCAATTCCTGCAGGGTGTTCGCCGGAACATCTGGATTGAGCGCGAGGCACAATTCGGCCGCCGCGACTGTCGCGACAGGGGCGAAGTCCCTGACCGGGTCGAAGGGTGTCTTGATCAGGCTCGGACTGATGACATGCGTCGTCAGCGCGACCAGCAGCGTGTGTCCGTCAGGCGCCGCCTTGGCAACAAAATCGGTGCCTATGACTGCGTTGGCGCCTGGTTTGTTCTCGACAATGACGGTCTGCTTCCAGGCTTCCTGCAACCTCGGCGCAAGCAGGCGTGCCACGGTGTCAGCCGACCCTCCGGTTGAATACGGCAATATCAGGCGCACCGGTTTTACCGGGAAAGCCGTCTGCGCGGCAGCCGGCAAGGCCGTAAGGCCAAGCATCAACACAGCCAGTATTTTTCCAAACAAAGCGTTTTTTTTCATCGAGACTTTCTCCATTGCTGTTGCGTTAGCGGATCATAATGGCGCCGCGCCGAGCTTCATCGCATGCATACTATGCAATGACAACATGCACTGCCATGCTCAAAGATTATCGGAGCACAGAAGCTGCGACAAGCATTGCCGCACGATGCCCCGACTTCGGGGGTGATGCTAATTCCCGGTGCACAAAGGCGGCGCCAACGACAAGGCCGGCATGACTGCCTCGGCGGGCGCGCTGCGCTCTGTGGCTTGCTGGCCTGTGTCATCCCGGACTCTTTTCTGTCATCCCGGAATTGATCCGGCAGGACAAACAGGAAGTCCGGGATGACAAGGCCCCATGCATAAAAATAGCTAGACACAGTATCAAAAAGGAAACTATTATCCAGTCAGTATCTATTTTAATACGAATTTATCTACCCTATCATGACCGACACCCCCTGCTTCAGCCCGACCGTC
>CAMDRY010000404.1 GCA_945906975.1 Bordetella parapertussis
CGCAGCGCGGGGATTGCGCGAACGCATTCTTGCTGCGGGGGCAAGCATGCTCGAGTCGTCGGTGGGGGATCTGGAGCTGATCGACAGTCAGGTGCGCATACGCGGCACCGACCGTGCGCTCACGCTCGCCGAGATCGGCTTCACAATGCATTACCGGCAGCATCTCATGCCCGCTGATGTTCCGACCGATCCCATGTTCACCGGGCACTACGCCTCGAAACGCCCCTACCTCGTGTCCAACGGCATTCAGGCAAGCCTTGTCGAGATTGATCCGGAATCGGGGTTTGTGCGCCTTCTTCGCCATTGGGTCGTCGAGGATTGCGGGCGTGTCGTCAACCCGATGCTGGTTGACGAACAGATTCGCGGCGCCGTCGTTCAGGGCATAGGTGCGGCGCTGTTTGAGGAGTGCCTCTATGACGAGCAGGGCCAGCTGCTGTCGGCCACGATGGCCGATTACCTCGTACCGATGGCCGCAGACATGCCGGATATCGAAATCGGACATATTGAGACGCCAGTCCCGGACACCTTGCTTGGCGGTAAGGGGGTGGGTGAGTCGGGCATTGTCGGGGCCGCTGCTGCGGTGGCAAATGCCGTCAATGACGCCCTGGCGCCCCTAGGGGCGGAAATAAGCGATTTGCCGATCACACCTGAACGCCTGTTGCGCGCCCTCGGCCGGGTGCCGTAATCCTTCCAATGCAAGTTTCACCCTGACCACCGACGCCGGTAAGAGGCGTGCGATAAGCGTATGCGCGACTTTTTTTGACCTGCGCAACTTTTTCTGACTCTACTGCCTCGCGCGGGTACATCTCGCGACGTTTCTTGCCGAAGTCAGGGGCGGGGGTGTCGCGAACCTGAGCCGGTTTGTCAAAGACGAGTTCGAGGCCTTTATGCGCCAGTCTTTGCCAGGGCCCCGGCACGGGGCGGCAAAAAGGCGGGCCGGAGCGGGCGGTAGTAGAATCGGTCGCCATGAACGCACGCATCCCGATTATCGACCGCAAAGTAGTGCGTGGCGCCTGCCCGCACGACTGTCCCGACACCTGCGCGCTCGCCGTGACGGTGGAAAACGGCATCGCCATCAAGGTCGAGGGCGGGGACATGCCCTTCACCGCCGGCACGCTTTGCACCAAGGTGGCGAAATACCTTGAGCGCACCTATTCGCCCGACCGCGTCACGCATCCGATGCGGCGCGTCGGCGGCAAGGGTCCGGGCCGTGGCGGCTGGGAGCGCATCAGTTGGGAGGAGGCCCTCACTATCATAGTGGCGCGGTTCAAGGCGGTCTGCGCCGAGGATCCGCAGGGCGTGCTGCCCCTCGATTACGCCGGCACCATGGGCCAGGTGCAATGGCATTCCATGGGCAGGCGCCTGTTCAGCCGCATGGGCGCCTCGTTGCTGGACCGCACCTTTTGTTCCTCCGCGGGGAAGGCCGGTTTCAAGATTTCACTCGGTGGTACGGTGGGCATGGATCCGGAGCGTTTCGAGGATGCCAGGCTGATTATCATCTGGGGTTCCAACCCCATCGTCTCCAATTTGCACTTGTGGACGCGCATCCAGGAAGCCAAGCGCCGCGGCGCCAAGCTCATCGCCATCGATCCGTATCGCAGCCTTAGCGCCGAGAAATGCCACCAGCATCTCGCGCCGCTGCCCGGCACCGATGGTGCGCTCGCCCTGGGCTTGATGCACGTCATCATCGGTGAGGGCCTGCACGACCGCGACTATGTCGCCAGCCATACGCTGGGTTTTGAGCCCTTGGCCGAACGGGTGAAGGCATTCACGCCCGACAGGGTTGCCGCCATCACCGGCCTTGCGGCGCAGGACATCATTGCTCTTGCGCGTGAATATGCCGCGACCAAAACCGCGGCCATACGCCTCAATTACGGCATGCAGCGGCACTCGGGCGGCGGCATGGCGGCGCGCAACATCGCCTGCCTGCCCGCGCTCACCGGGGCCTGGCGTGAGGCGGCTGGAGGCGTCACCATAGGCACCGGCGGGTTTTTTGGCATCAACGAGGAGGCGGTGCAGCGCCCCGATTTGCTCCAGTTGTCGGCGCAGCCCAAGCCGCGCACCATCAACATGAGCGCGGTGGGCAACGCGCTGCTCGCGGCCGATCCGCCGGTGCGCGCCACCTATGTGTACAACACCAACCCGGTTGCGGTCGCGCCCGATTCGAGCAAGGTCATCGCCGGGTTTTCGCGCGCCGACTTGTTCACGGTCGTGCATGACGTGTTCATCACCGACACCGCCGAGTATGCCGATATCTTTTTGCCGGCGACGACGCAACTCGAGCACTATGATGTGCACACCGCCTACGGCCATCTTTACGTCACCGCCAATAACCCGGCGATCGCGCCGGTGGGTGAATCGCTGCCCAACTCCGAGGTGTTCCGGCGCATCGCCGCGGGCATGGGCTATACCGAAGCGTGCTTCCGCGATTCGGACGAGGATATTTGCCGGCAGGCGCTCGATTCGAAAAATCCGCGCATGCAGGGCATTGAGTGGGACGCGCTCAAGCTTGCGGGCTGGATGCGCTTGAACGTGCCGGTGATATTCGCGCCCTTTGCGCAAGGCAATTTCCCCACGCCCTCGGGTAAATGCGAGTTCTACAGTGAGACGGCAAAACAGCAGGGCCTCGACCCGTTGCCGGCGTGGACGCCGCCGCGCGAATCGGTAGGCTCCAATCCGGAACTGGCGAAGCGCTTTCCGCTCGCGATGATCTCGCCGCCCAACCGTCATTTCCTCAATTCAACTTTTGCCAACCTGCCTTTCGCGCTGGCCGAGGCGAAAGAGCCGATGCTCGACATCCATCCGGAGGACGCTTTTGAGCGCGATATCGTTGATGGCGCAATGTTGCGCATCCACAACGACCGCGGTTCCTTTCAGGCGCGCGCCCGCGTCAGCGACAAGGCGCGCCGCGGCGTGGTCATCGCACTTTCGGTGTGGTGGAGAAAACTCACACCGGACGGAAAAAATGCCAACGAGGTGACCTCACAGGCCACCGCCGATATGGGCGGCGCGGCGACCTTTTACGATTGCCTGGTTGAGGTGGAGTGCGTGGCATGAAGGCCCGCGTCAGCGCGCTTGCACGCACCGGGGCGCGCGCCGGTACGCAATTTGGCGCCCGGGTCCACGCTTTTGCGCGCCGCAGCCTCGATGGCGAGGCGCATTTGTGGAAGGTATGGTGGCTGGGGGGTATCCCGGTCGCCCTCTCCGCGAGCGCCATCACCATTGCGGCGGAACTGGCGCGCGAAGAAACCCATCACGGCACCGGTGCGCTGCTCGATATGGTGAAACTGCTGATTTACCTCCTCTGGTTTTGCGCCGCCTGGCGCTGCGCCCGCAATGTCGAGCGTCCGCTCTGGACGCCGGTGGGGCAGCTGGCCATCGCCACCTGCCTTGTCCTGACCGCCATCACCTTTTAAGGCTGATGGCGCGGGCTTTGTGCTGCGCGCTGTGACCCAAATCACCGTAGCAAGATGTACGATGACTGATGTTTTCTTCAGGTTTGACAGCAGCGGTGCAAGAACCTATTGTGGTGCACGCAGTCACCCAGTCAACATAAAAGGCTTAAGCCAAATACATAAGACTGCCGCCCGTCACCATA
>CAMDRY010000405.1 GCA_945906975.1 Bordetella parapertussis
TCGCGCGCCGCCAGCGCGAACATCGTCGGTACGGCGGTGACCATTTCGCAGCGAAAACCGGCCGCGGCCTCAAGGTAAGCGCGCGCCGAGAACTGGCGCAGCATCACGACCGTGCCGCCGGCAACGCCGATCAGCAGGCTTTGGATCAGGGCGTTCATATGGTAAAGGGGGGCGGCGACGAGCGCGCGCGAGCCCTTGAAGGGCGGCGCCGCAGCGGTCAGCACATCAACGACCCAGACATAGCCCCCGTGAGTCAGCGGCACACCTTTGGGACGACCTGTGGATCCGGAGGTGTACAAGATAGTGGCGAATTCCCCGTCTTGCATCTGCAACGGCGCAACCTCGCCCGGATCGAGCAAGTCCTTCCACGCAGCGTATTCGTCCATTCGCACGCTTGGAATTGAACAGACGAATCCGGCACGCGCTTCATCCACGAGCATCAGTACGATCTTCGAATCGCCGATGATGTAATCGATGGTGTCGCGCGGCAGCTTGAAGTTGATCGGTACGGGCACGAGCCCGGCGCGCATGATGCCGATGTAGGCAATCAGGTACTCGGCGCTGTTCCCGGCAAGGATCCCGATACGCTCGCCCCGTTTCAGTGCGCGCCTGGTCAGGCCGCGTGCCAGCGCATCGGCATCCCGGTGCATCTGCGAGTAGGTCAGGTTGCGGGAGCTGCCGTCAGGCGCAACCTCGATCAGGAATATCGCGTCGCCAGACACATTGCGATCGACCACCTCGCCCAGATTCATTATTTTCGCCATTCTGACTCCAGCCCCTTCAGCCCGTTTGCCCGCTGTAGCAACCGCGCCCGATGGCGGTCAGGCGCCCCTGATCATCGAACACGTCGACATCGGCGACCGCGACCGTGCGCCCCGCGCGCCGGACTGCGGCCTTGGCCACCAGATAAGCACCCGTCGAGGGCCGCAAAAAATCAACGCGAAAATTAATCGTCGGTACGGTGCCTTTGGTGACCAGCGCGACTGCAAAGTCCCCGACCGTATCGATCAGCGCGGAAACCGGGCCGCCGTGAAACTGGCCGGTGTTGGGCCCGCCTCTCTCAAACTCGGGACGCAGTGGCATTTTCATCACGATCTCATTCTTTTCCTGATCGACACTCACAAGCTCCAGCCGCATGAACGCGATAAACGGAGACTGGGCAACCCATTCTTTTATCACCTCTGACTGGGAATCAACCGGCATTGGGGCCTCGCTCATGCGCTATAAGAGACAAGGGGCAGGCCCGCGGCATGCCTCCCATCGAAACGGCGCGCGACGCGCAACCGGGGCCTGGTTTCACGAATGCTCCGTTCTGCCGTAGGAAATGCTGACATCGCGCAAATCGGCGCTGGACATCAGAGAATCGAGCACCATACTCTTGGATGCTGCCAGCTCCTCCCGGGTCAAGCGCTCAGCCTCGTCCGCGTCGCCCCCGGCCAGGGCATCTATCAAGGACTGATGTTCCTGGTGGATCTCGTCCGAACGATTGCGCAGTGAAAGACCGATATGTATGAGTCGTTCCATTTCCTTGAGAATCTGCCCGAGCGCGGCAACCAGGCGGTCATTACCCGTAACCATTGCCACGGTGAGATGAAACTCACTATTCGCCTGCAGGAATTTGGACTCGCTGTCGCGGTCTCCGAGTCGGTAGCGTTGGGAGCAGGCACGATCGAGGCGGCGCAGGCTGAACTCGTCAACATGGCCCGCCGCGAGCCGGTTGGCAGCCACCTCGATGATGGTGCGAAGCTGAAACAAATCGTTGACGTCACGCAGGGTGATCGGCTTGACGATGTAGCCGCGGCGGTGCACCGGCCGTAACATGCCGACGATGGACAAACGGTCGACCGCCGCGCGCGCCGAAGCGCGCGCCAGGCCGAAGCGCTCCGCCAATTGTGCCTCGGACACGGTGGCGCCCGGCATGATTTCACACCGCACAATCGCGCGATACAGGACCTCAAAGGCCTGGTCACTCTGGCGCTTGACTACGGGCGCGCGTGCGCCCGGCTCGCCGATGGAAAACACCGGGACCGGGGACGCACCTGAAATTGACGCCTTAGGCTTCATTTTTCGTCTTCATCCTTCGCAACTGAGAATGACACTCATTGTCAACGCATAAGAGTTTAGCAGAAAGCCTCTTAAAGATCCCAATTTTGCGCTTTGATCCCGGGTAAAAAATACCTGTTGACAGGTTACAGGCAAAGTGTTCGCCCTGCAGCAAGCGAGGAACAGCACATCAAAGCTCACCCGCCCGCTTGTCGGCCAAGTTGCGGGCAAAGCACGCGAACGCATAAACATCCGCAAAATTACTTACCAGGCCGATTGATATTCGAACAGCACCGGTACTTTTATCGCTGATTATTTTACGAAAATCATCCATCGTCGGGCTTGCTGACGACTGCGGTGAACAGGTGCTCAGTTCCTCGTCGAAGATACCGAGGGCGCTCTCCCCTCCCCCGGGGTTGCAGAAACTGCCGGTACGCAGGGAAATGTTCGCCCGGTTAGCGAGCGCCTCAATGGCGTGGTGATCGACGAAAACGCCGTCCGCATCAAAGAAATTCAGCGCCACCGTCCCCCCCCGCGACTGCATTGTGACAGGGCCATATATCCGCACCAGCGGCAGGCCATTTTGATGCCGCATTGCGGTCAGTTGCTGCAGCAACCAACCGGTAAGGGCGTCCACGCGCGAGTGGATCACCGCATAGCCGATTTTTCCGATGTAGCCCAATCCGATTTGCACTGCGGGCGCCGCAAGATAATTGACCGTGCCATCCTCAAACGCTTCGCCCCCCTCCTGCAACCGATGGCGCTCGTTGCGTACTGAAGCCACAGCAATCGTCCCGCCGGAAAACCAGGGCCTGCGCAACTTCGAGAGCGCGGTCTTTTTCGCGATCAGGCATCCTACCCCAGTCGGATAACCAAAAATCTTGTAAAAAGAGACGGCGACGAAATCGGGCTTTAGCAGCGAAAGGTCAAGCCTGTTGGTCGGCGCAAACGAGGCAGCGTCAAGCAGCACATCCCAGCCGTTTTTCTGTGCGACCTCGATCCATTCCAAGTCATGCTGCACGCCTGAAAAATTCGATTGCGCCGGAAACGCAAACAACTTGTGCGACTTGCCGGGGTTGGCGTGCAGAACGTTTGACATAAACGCCGCATCCAGGCGCATTTCGGGAAGCACGAGTGGCGCGTAGGACACTTCTGCACCGCCAGCGCGTGCGTATTCACGGATGCCCAGGACGGAATTGTGGTTGTCGAATGCAAGCAGCAGGCGAGCCGAGGCGTCGAAAGGATAGGCCTCGCCGACAAGTTTCAGCGCGCCTGTCGCATTCTGTGTAAGTACCACAGCATATTCTTCAGGGCGCGCATTGAAGAATGCCAGTATTGATTCGCGCGCGCGTCCGACCAAAGCGGTGGAGAGGGCGGAGGTGGGGTTCGACGAATGAGGATTTCCAAGCACACTCTCCTGCAGGAACTCCATGTGCTGCCGCAGCTGCTCGCTAGAGTAAAGTCCTCCCCCCGTAAAATCGAGGTAGATATGCCCCTGCCGATCGAGACTTTCGTAATCTGTACGCCGGAGATCATCGA
>CAMDRY010000406.1 GCA_945906975.1 Bordetella parapertussis
ACTGCTCGCGCTAATATTTTTCTCCGCTGCATTAATCTACGCGAGATTTACCAGAGGCACCGGATAAAGGCCGCAAACACCACCGTCCCGGCCAATCATCGACTGAAAACCCGCGCCAGAAGCGGGTTCTCAGCTTACTCCCCTGTGCACCTATACTGCCCCGCCCGGCTAAATCGCCTCTGAAGTCTGCGGGTTAACGCGCTCTGCCTTACTGGTAATCTTGTTGAGCGCCGCGATGTAGGCCTTGGCCGAAGCAACCACGATATCGGTATCGGAGCCGACGCCGTTTACAATACGACCGGCACGAGACAAACGCACCGTCACTTCGCCCTGAGACTCCGTCCCCTGCGTCACCGCGTTCACCGAATAGAGCAACAATTCAGCGCCACTTGTGACCAGGGACTCAATTGCCTTGAACACGGCGTCCACCGGGCCGTCGCCTTCGGCATCGGCGCTCCGCTCGGCACCGCCCTCGCTCAACACGATACTGGCATGCGGACGCTCACCCATGCCGCTGGCCTGTGTCATGTGCACCAGCTTCCAGTGCTCGTTCTCGGTGGTAACCGATTCATCCGACACCAGCGCCTGAATGTCCTCGTCGAAGATATCAGCCTTCTTGTCAGCCAGATCCTTGAATCTCTGAAATGCCGCGTTGACGGCCTCCTCGGATGCCAGATCGATGCCAAGTTCCTTCAATCGCTGTTTAAATGCACTGCGACCTGACAATTTTCCCAGCACGATTTTATTGGCGTTCCAGCCCACATCCTCGGCCGTCATGATTTCGTAGGTATTTCGCGCCTTGAGCACACCGTCTTGATGAATGCCCGAGGCATGGGCGAAGGCGTTGGCACCGACCACCGCCTTGTTCGGCTGCACAACGAAACCAGTGATCCCCGACACAAGGCGCGACGCGGGAACAATCTGGGTCGTGTCTATGCGTGTGTCCATACCGAAAAAATCCCTGCGTGTGCGCACTGCCATCACCACCTCCTCCAGCGAGGTGTTTCCGGCGCGCTCACCCAGTCCGTTGATGGTGCATTCGATTTGTCGCGCACCACCAATGGTCACACCAGCCAGCGAGTTGGCCACCGCCATTCCCAAGTCGTTATGGCAATGCACGGACCATACCGCCTTGTCTGAGTTGGGTATGCGCTCGCGCAGGGTGCGGATAAACTCACCGAATTGCTCCGGCACGGCATAGCCGACGGTATCTGGCACATTGATGGTGGTTGCTCCCTCCGCTATCACAGCCTCGAGAACACGGCAAAGAAAGTCTGGATCCGAACGGCTGGCATCTTCGGGGGAAAACTCGATGTCTGCGCAATGCTTGCGGGCAAAGCGCACAGCAAGTTTGGCCTGTTCGTGGACCTGCTCTGGCGTCATGCGCAGCTTCTTCTCCATATGCAAGGCGCTCGTGGCGAGGAAGGTGTGAATGCGCCAGGACTTCGCGTCCTTGAGCGCCTCGATACCCCGACTGATATCGCGGTCGTTGGCCCGGCACAGTCCGGCGACAGTCGCGTCCTTGATCGCCGCGGCGATCGCCTTCACCGCCTCAAAATCACCGTTTGAAGCGGCAGGAAAGCCCGCTTCGATCACGTCCACTCGCAGACGCTCGAGTTGCTTGGCAATGCGTAATTTCTCATCGCGCGTCATCGAAGCACCCGGGCTCTGCTCGCCATCGCGCAAGGTGGTGTCAAATATGATCAATCGATTCGTCGTTGTCATGCCGCTCTCCTGTCATGCTCGGTGGGATGGATGTGCCAGCTCCGCAGCGCTCTCGCCCTGCTAACCGTGTACTGCCAAATTGGGGGGGTAGGTTATTTGCGCGCGGGGCGCAGCAGCAGGCCGGACAGGGCGTAACCCAGCGGGCTGCTGTTGAGAAAGGTCAGCGAGTTGTGTGCGCTAAACATGCGCAAGAATATAGCCGGTTTCGGCCGCGCTTGCAAGGCCGCCCAGACGGCGCTCAGAACGGTTGGCGCGCAGCCCCGTGTTTGCGCGTCGCCCACATGACGTAGCCTGAAAGGGAATAGGCGACAAACAGGAGAAAAAGCACGAGCGGAGGATTGCTAGACACCAGCACCATGGCGACGACGATCAGCAGCACGCCCCAGAACGGCACACTGCGCCGAAAGTTGAGATCCTTGAAACTGTAAAACGGCAGGTTGGTGACCATGGTCACGCCGGCAAGAAAAGTGATGACGCAGGCGATCCAACGAAGAACATCCGCACGGGCAATGCCGAAATCGTCACTGACCCAGATAAAACCGGCCACCAACGCCGCCGCCGCGGGGCTGGGCAAGCCCTGAAACCAGCGCTTATCAATGACATCAATGTTGGTGTTGAAGCGAGCCAGACGCAGCGCCGCGCAAGCGCAATACACAAACGCGGCGATCCAGCCCGCGCGTCCCAAATCTTTCAGCGCCCACTCATACATCACCAGTGCCGGAGCCGCACCGAACGAAACCATATCGGAAAGCGAATCGTACTCCGCGCCAAATTCGCTCTGCGTCCGCGTCATGCGCGCAACCCGTCCGTCCAGCCCGTCCAGCACCATGGCGACGAATATGGCCACCGCCGCTTGATCGAATCGCTGATTCATAGCCTGAACGATCGCATAGAAGCCGGCGAATAGCGCCGCCGTGGTGAACAGGTTGGGCAGCAGATAGATGCCTTTCCGGCGAAACTCGGCGTTGATCAGCGGACGGCGCGGTTTTCGTTCAAGCATGCTCGGGAAGTATCGCCAAAATAGTGCTGGATGCGCTCACCTTGTCACCGAGCGCCGCTTTCACGATGGAACCGGGCGGCAGATAAACGTCCACACGGGAACCAAATCGAATAAAACCGTAGCGCTGTCCCCGCATGAGCGCCTCGCCCGCCTGAACATAGCAGAGTATGCGCCGCGCAATCAATCCGGCCACCTGGACACAGGTCACATCGTGGCCGGTCGTGGTTTTGAGCCAAAGCGCATTGCGCTCATTTTCCAGCGAAGCCTTGTCCAGCGCCGCATTGAAAAACGATCCGGCGTGATACCAGATCTGCTTGACTTCGCCATCCACCGGGGCGCGATTCGAATGAACATTAAACACATTCATGAACACACTGACCTTGATCGCAGGACGCCTCAGGTACGGATCTTCGGCATTCTCCACCACCACGATCCGTCCGTCAGCGGGCGAAACCACCGTCCTGGCATCACCAGGGATATGCCGTGCCGGATCACGGAAAAACTGCAACACAAACAATGCAACGATCCAAACCGGCAAAGACCACCACCCGGCGAACCACGAAACGAAAGCCGCCGCCGCAGCGCTGACGGCCAGAAACGGCCAGCCTTCGCGCGCGATTATCGGATGCGGGTAATTCGAGTTCATTATTTTTTATCGTCCTGTTCCTGAACGCGCTCTGCCGCTTTACCCATGGCATCCCCCACGCCAGCCGAGGCCTTATCGACCGTTTGCTTTGGCGCGGAGCCCACATCCCTTGCCGCCTTTGACTCGGGCACCGTGTCACCACACCCTGCGAGGCTCAAAGCCACCAATACCAACAGGCATTTGCAGACGGACATTCCCA
>CAMDRY010000407.1 GCA_945906975.1 Bordetella parapertussis
CGCGATGCGCTGCTGCAGCTCGCCGGGCGCAGCGACGACACCACCCTGCCTTTGCTGCAAATGCCCTGCGCCAGCCCGATCAAAAAATCCGCCGGCCGCACAGAGTATGTTCGCGGACGCATGACGCAAAGCACATCCGGTGACTGGCAGGTGGCCATTACCGGCTCACAGGGATCCGGCGTGCTGCGCTCCATGTCCGAAGCCAACTGCTTTATCGTACTCGGCCACGAGCAGTCCGGCATAAAGCCCGGCGATCTTGTCAGCATCCAGGTGTTTGACGGCCTGAGCTGAACACTTGCCATCGGCTGGAAACCGCCATCTGGCGCGGCTTTCCAGCCAAATCCCCCCGGAAATTAAAATCGCCAGGGCCGCGTTCTGGATGCGTGCATTCGCCTGAAAATCGCGGTCTTGTTCGCGCAAAAGTGGCAGCCATTTAGGCGGCTATTCGACGGACAGCCAGGAGGACGAAGGTGCTCTACTTAATCTGCAGCCAACCGCTTAAAAGGAGTCCGGATATGAAAGCCCTGATTGCCGCCTTACTGCTCGTCGCGTGCACCGCCCACGCAGAATCGCGCGCCAAATCCTACGAGCAGTGCATTGCCTTTGCCGACATGGCCCTGGTCAGTTCGACCCTGGCCAAGCACGGCATCGCGCGCGAACGCGCTGCAACCATGCTGCCCGACATTTACTCGCTGGACGACGGCGACGTCAAAGACATCGCCGGCAAGATCCTCGAAGCCGCCTATCGCCGCTCCAGCATCGACCCTGCCGAACCCCGTGCCTTCGCCCTGGCCCTGGGCAATACCTGCATCAAGAACGGCGGCCGCCTCGAAGGCTTCCTCGGCGTCAAGTCCTGACCGAAGCGATTGAACCAGGCGGCGCGGATTTGCGCCATCGCCAGTGTCGCCCCGCGCAACGCAAGGCCAAAGGACTCGCACGCCATGGCCTGCGTCAGCAATAGCGCAGCGCGCGTGGCGTCGCGCAGTTGCGGCGGCACGCACAACATGGCGCCGACGCCTTCAAAGATAAACGGCATATCGACCTTGCCTGCGGCGTTAAGTTAGTTTGGTGCCCGATCAAAAAGAGCCGCCATGTCGGCATTGAAACTTAGCTTAACCGACCAGAAACCCGTGACAGTCGTGGCTTTCCAGACCCGCCCTATGCAGCCGCGTCGTCCTCTTCCGTCTCGTCCTTGGCCTTGCCCAGCAGCAGTTCGGCCTGCGGCACCGGCAGTGCCTCAACATCCTTGAGCTTGCGCGTCATTTGCCGCGTGCGCGTCTCGGCCTGGCCGATGGAGTTGGTGACCGTCTGTAACTGCGCCTTGGTCCTGGCGAGCACATCGCCAAATCGGCCGAACTCCGTTTTCACCGCCGAGAGCAACTCCCACACTTCGCTGGAACGCTGCTCGATGGCAAGCGTGCGAAAGCCCATTTGCAGGCTGTTGAGCAAGGCCGAAAGCGTGGTGGGCCCGGCGATGGAAACGCGGTATTCGCGCTGCACGAAATCGGCAAGGCCAGGCCGGCGCAAGGCTTCGGCATACAAACCTTCGGTCGGCAGAAACAGGATGGCAAAGTCGGTCGTGTGCGGCGGCGCGATGTATTTCTCGCGAATGGTTTTCGCCTCGAGCTTGATGCGGTTATCTATGGCTTTGCAGGCCTCTTCCACGCCGGCAATATCGGCGCGCTCCTGGGCGCCCAGTAGCCGTTCGTAATCCTCGACCGGGAACTTGGAGTCGATGGGCAGCCACACCGGCGAACGCGCATCCTGCCCGGGCAGTTTGATGGCGAATTCAACGATGTCGCGCGAACCGGGCACGGTGGCGACATTTTTGGCGTACTGCTCGGCGGTGAGCGTCTGCTCGAGCAGTGCCGACAACTGCACCTCGCCCCAGGTGCCGCGCGATTTCACATTGGTCAGCACGCGCTTGAGATCGCCCACGCCGGCGGCGAGAGTCTGCATTTCGCCCAAGCCCTTGTGCACCGCCTCGAGCCTGTCGCTGACCTGCTTGAACGACTCCCCCAACCTTTTTTCCAGCGTGGCGTGGAGTTTTTCGTCAACGGTCTTGCGCATTTCCTCCAGGCGCGTGGCGTTGTCGGTCTGCAACTCCTTGAGCTTGGTTTCCAGCGTAAGTCGCACCTCACCGAGACGCTTTTCATTCGACTCGACCAGCTTGGCGAGCTGCTGCGCAAACGAATCGATCTGGTTGTTCTGCACGCCGGCGATGGTGGCCATCTGCTGCTGCAGGGTCTTGCTGAACTCGGCCATGCTCGCCGAGAGCTCGGCGCGCTGCGCCAGCGCGCCTTCCTGCGACTCCTTGCGTCCAAGTGCAATGTCGGCGCGCAGTTCGCGCTCAAGGCGTTCGCCGATTTCATCCGACCGCCGGGCCAGTCGGTCAAGACTGTCCTGCGCCAGTCCCTGGCGCTTGCGTAACAGAATGACAAGCTGCAGCAAAATCATCACCAGCGCCGTCGCCAGCAGAACGATCAGCAAAGCTTCGGTCATTGCGTTTTAATCCTCACGTCGTTCCACCCTTCACGTCTTCTTTAATCTTCAGGCTTTTTTTAACCGGCAGGTCTTTTTAACCCCCACATCTTTTTAACCCTCACATCTTGCTAACCCTCACGATTGCGCATCCAGTCGGCGGTTTGCAAAAAAGCATTGTAAAGCCCCTGCCGCAATCCCTCCTCGACCCCGACGTCCTCCATCGCCCGCCTCATGCAATCCATCCACTGATCGCGCTCGCTGATTCCTATTGCGAAGGGCAGATGGCGGGCACGCAACATCGGATGGCCGTACTTTTCCATGTAAAGGCTGGGGCCGCCAAGCCATCCGGACAGGAACATATACAGCTTTTCGCGCGAGGTCTCCATTGACGGCGGGTGCAGCTTGCGTATGCCGGAGTATGCCTGCTCAATATCCATCAAGTCGTAAAAGCGATCCACCATCTCGCGCACTTTGGCATCCCCGCCCATCTGCGCATAAAGCGTCTTGCCCGGTTCGTCGATCATGCTTCCCTCATGCATCCCCTATGCCTCTCTCAGAGCCAAAATGGGAGGACGGCTGAGTGCGGCGCGCGCGCCGGACCAGGCGTTGTAGCCAACGCAGGCCAGACCGAGGATCGGACCGGCCAGCCAGATCCAGCCATTCATGCGATACGGAAACTGGAATACAAAATACGCCACGGCCCAGCCTATGGCCACCGCCGCAGCAGAGGCCAGCAGCCCGGAAATGATGCCCAGCGCGGCAAATTCCACGCGTTGCGCCGCCACCACTTGGGCGCGACTCGCCCCCAGCGCGCGCATCACCGCCGCCTCCTGCATGCGCTCATCCTGCGTGGCGAGCAACGCGGCGTAAAGCACCAACACCCCGGCGCCCAGCGCGAACAGAAAAACAAACTGCACCGCACGCACCACCTGCTCTATCAAAGCCTGCGCCTGCGCCATGATCGCGCTCATGTCGACCAAGGTCAGGTTGGTAAAGGCCTGCGACAATTTACTGGTGAAGCCGGCATCTGCGGCAGGTAAATTAAAACTGGTGACAAAACTGGCCGGAAAGTCACCCA
>CAMDRY010000408.1 GCA_945906975.1 Bordetella parapertussis
CCCCGAGGAACCTCCGCCGAAGGCCGCTCCCATATCAGCCCCCTTGCCGTGCTGTAAAAGAACAAGTCCGATGACCCCAAGGGCCGCCATCACGTGAACGATCAGAACCAGAGTCAGCCAGATATTCATTTCCGCCTTCCGTTACTGCCGAGTTGCCGCATGGCAAATCGCCAGAAAATCATCCGCGACCAGCGATGCTCCGCCGATCAACCCGCCGTCTACGTCCGCCATCGCGAATATTTCCGCGGCATTCGACGCCTTGACGCTACCACCATAAAGAATCACGAGACCGTTCGCCACAGTAGCATCGAGCGCAGCGACTCGACCTCTCAAAAAAGCATGCACCTGTTGCGCCTGATCGGGCGTGGCCGTTCGACCGGTCCCGATTGCCCAAACAGGCTCATAGGCAAGAACCGCCTTGCCCAATGTTCCCACACCGGAGTTCTCGATAACCGCATCGATCTGCCGGGCAATAACCGTTTCGGTTTCTCCTGAATCACGCTCGGCAAGCGTTTCCCCTACGCAAAGGATCGGGGTAAGCCCGTGACGCAATGCCGCCGCAAACTTTGCCGCTACACGCGCATCGCCCTCGGCGAACATCGCCCGCCGTTCGGAGTGCCCGACGATTACGTATTCGCACCCGAATTCCTTGAGCATCCCACCTGACACTTCACCGGTGTAAGCACCGGAATCGTGTTCGGATATCGACTGGGCCCCGAGCGCGATAGACGTACCGCCAACAAGGCCTGACATCTGCGCGAGATAAGGAAACGGCACGCACAGCGCACACGCAACTGCGTCAGTCAGCCGCGCCTGCATGGAGCGCACAAGCCCCTCGTTCGCGCTGAGGCCGCCATGCATTTTCCAGTTTCCGGCGACCAGTTTGCGACGCATGAGTGAGATATCTTCAGTCTGCAGGACGAAACCCGAAATTGTACCCGTCGTAGCCGTCCGGAGCAAACAGTGGGCCGGGAAGACCTTCCCCCCGCTACGCTCATGGCACCTGCAGCCAGAACGTCACCGGGCCATCGTTGACTAGACTTACCTGCATGTCCGCGCCGAACTGCCCCACCGCCACGTCTGCATGAAGCTCTCGCGCCCGCGCCACTAGAAAATCGAACAGGGTTCGCGCCAGCGCCGGCGAGGCCGCGGAAGAGAAACTCGGACGCAGGCCGGAGCGGGTGTCCGCGGCAAGCGTGAACTGGGGCACAAGCAAAAGGCCTCCGCACGTGCCGGCAAGAGACCAGTTCATTTTTCCTGCGTCATCGGGAAAGACCCGATAAGCGAGAAGTCGTTGCAGCAATTTCTCGGCGCTGGCCGTCGTATCGGACGGTTCGGCGCAGGCAAGCACCAGCAAGCCCCGGCCGATGGCACCAACCACTTCGCCATTTACGGCAACGCTCGCACCCGTCACTCTTTGCAGCAACCCGATCATTGTCCGGGAGCGTACCGCAAAGATCGCCTGCAGATATCTCAGGCAATTTGACCGGATGCGACTACCCGAATCGACCGGTGATGTAGTCCTCGGTCTGCTTTTTCTTGGGCTTGATGAACACTGTGTCGGTTACGTCGTACTCGATGAGCTCGCCGAGATACATGTACGCCGTGTAGTCGGACACGCGCGCCGCCTGCTGCATGTTGTGGGTCACGATCACGATCGTGAATTCACGTTTCAGGTCATGGATCAGTTCTTCTATCCGTGCGGTCGAAATCGGGTCAAGTGCCGAAGTAGGCTCGTCAAGCAGGAGCACGTCAGGCTTCACCGCAATACCCCGCGCGATGCAAAGACGTTGCTGCTGACCGCCGGAGAGACTCATGCCGCTCTGCTTGAGTTTGTCCTTGGCCTCGTCCCACAGCGCAGCCTTTCGAAGCGCCCATTCGACGCGCTCATCCAGATCACGCTTGTTCAACCGTTCATGCAGTTTGACCCCGAACGCAATGTTGTCGTATATCGACATGGGAAAAGGCGTTGGCTTCTGAAACACCATGCCTACACGGGCTCTAAGATCAATCAAATCGACATCCTTGCCCAGCATGTTCCGCCCGTTGAGGATCAATTCACCCTGCGCGCGCTGCTCCGGGTAAAGGTCATACATCCGGTTAAGCGTGCGCAGCATGGTTGATTTTCCGCAGCCTGACGGGCCTATGAACGCCGTCACACGCTGCTTGTAGATGTCCATGTTGATATTTTTAAGCGCATGAAAACTGCCGTAGAAGAAATTGAAATCCTTCACGGCTATCTGTGTGACCAGAGGCTCGGATATGACTTCCAGCTCTTTCAGGCTATCAACCATCATTTCGTGTCCCCGCTATTGCTTGACTTGATCGCGGAAAAATACCCTCGCGATGATATTGAGCGCCAGAACGCCCGCCGTGATCAGGAACACCCCCGCCCAGGCAAGCTGCTGCCAGTCGCTGAACGGGCTCATGGCGAACTTGAAGATCGTCACCGGGATGTTCGCCATCGGCGCATTGAGATCGAGGCTCCAGAACTGATTTGATAACGCGGTAAAAAGAAGCGGTGCGGTCTCGCCGGCAATTCGGGCGACAGCGAGGAGTATGCCGGTCATGATTCCTGCACGCGCGGCTCGCAGCGTGACGAACATGATGACCTTCCATTTCTGGGCGCCCAGTGCAAACGCCGCCTCACGCAGGGTGTTCGGGATCAGCATCAACATGTTCTCCGTTGTCCTCACGACGACGGGGATCACCAGAAGCGCAAGCGCAACCACACCTGCATAGCCCGAAAAATGCCCGACATTCGCAACGTAGATTGCATAAACGAACAAGCCGATCACGATGGATGGCGCAGACAAGAGGATGTCGTTGATGAACCGTGTAATTCCACCAAGCCAGTTATGCTGGCCGAATTCAGCGAGGTAGACGCCGGTGAGTATGCCAATCGGGGTTCCCACCGCTGTCGCGAGCCCGACCATGATCACGCTGCCTACGATCGCATTGGCCAATCCACCGGCGGAACCCGGGGCGGGCGTCATTTGCGTGAACAGGGCCAGAGACAGCCCGGACACTCCCAATTGCAGGGTCGTCCAAAGTATCCAGGTCAGCCAGAACAGACCAAAAATCATAGCGGTCAACGAAAGCGTGAGCGCCAGCCGGTTCATCAATTTGCGACGTTGTCGAAGTCCGAGATCCATTTGTGCCTCAGGTCTTCGTGCCCTCGCCGGTCACAAGACGGGCGAGAAGGAGCTTCGAGAACGCGAGCACCACGAAGGTGATCAGGAACAGGATAAGGCCGAGTTCCACCAGTGCGGCGGTATGCAGTCCCTGACCCGCCTCGGCGAATTCGTTGGCTAGCGCCGAGGTAATGCTGTTGCCCGGCTGATAAAGCGAGACATTGTTCAAGAAATTCGTATTGCCTATGACAAACGTCACCGCCATGGTCTCCCCGAGCGCCCTGCCCAGCCCAAGCATGATCCCACCGACGACACCCACCTTCGTGTAGGGCAACACGATATTCCACACGACTTCCCAAGTCGTAGCACCGACGCCGTAGGCCGACTCCTTGATCATTGCGGGAGTAATTTCGAAGACATCGCGCA
>CAMDRY010000409.1 GCA_945906975.1 Bordetella parapertussis
GATAAAACGCATTGGCAGCAGGCGCACCGGGGGCGGCCTTGTGCTGCACATAATCGGTGGTCGACAGGTACATGAGGTCAGGACGATGCCGCTCCATCAGTTTCACGCCTGCGGCGAACACGAACTCCGACAAATCGGCGCTATAGACAGAAGGAAGGGGCTTGCCCACCATCTCAACCACCTTATCAATGCCGTTTTGCGCCACCGTGCATTGGTCGGCTTTTTCTGAAGAAAAGCAGATGCCCCTCATGCCGTGGCCGAGCAGACTGCGCAACTTGTCCTTCGCCGTCACCACCGCGACCTTGCCGCCGGCGCCCGCAAAGGCTGCCAGCACAGTACCGGTGCGCAGATACTTCGGGTCGTTCATCATCACCTCGGCGCCAGTGTCGCGATCATAGAAGTAATTGCCGCAAATACCGTGCACCGAAGGCGGCACGCCGGTGACGATGGAAAGGTTGTTCGGGTTGGTAAAACTGGGCACCACGCAGTCACCCTTGAAAGCCGCACCCTTTTCGATCATGCGCCCGAGAAATGGCGCCACGCCGGCGGCCACCGCCTCGGTGATGTAGTCGTACTCGCAACCGTCGACACAGACCACCACGAGCGGGCGATCCATCCAGCGGTAGCTGCGGTTGTTTACGGTGAGGGGTTGACGGACTGTCATGCTGCGTTCCTTGCTCTTGTGGTTTTGACGGTTTCTGGCATGCCCTTGGCATGGTGCATGCGCGCCCGGCTTGCGGCGACATGGTCGTAAAGGGCGCGCCCGGCGCGCTCCGCATCACCCGAGGCGATGGCATCGAATATTTTTTTATGCTCGCCCGTCGACACCGGCAAGCCTCCGCCACTGCTGGCTAGCGTCTCGCGCCGGTAGAGGTTCAGTTCGTTGACAATGCGCCGGTAGGTCGCGAGCAGTTTCTTGTTGCCGGTGAATTGCACCAGCGTGTCGTGAAACTGCAGATTGAGCGGATAGTAGGCGTCGATATCCTGTTTCGCCGTGGCTTTTTCCATGCGCTCGAGGATGCCGCGTAATTCTTTCAGTTGTTCGGGCCTGATCGAAACGGCTAGGCGCCGTCCGACCAACTGGTCGAGGGCCGCCCGCACCTCATAAATCTCGTCCGCCTCCTCGATCGTGACCTCGCGCACAAACACACCACGATTTTTTTCGATGCGCACCAGACCGGTCTCGGCCAGTGCGCGAAAAGCTTCACGCACCGGTCCGCGGCTGACACCCAGGCGCTCGGCCAACATCGCTTCGTTGAGTTTGTCTCCGGCCGAAAGTTCGCCCGAAATGATCAGGCGCTCGATTTCGTGCTGAACCAGCGTGGTGAGTGAATGGCTCTGCAGCAGCCCTATTGCGGTACTTTGCTCCGATGCGAAAGACGCTTCCTTCGTCGCAATTCTATCGGCCGCCTCAGTCGATGGCGAATTTGCGCTGAAATTTTTACTCATCATGCTTGACATTAAACCGCGACAGCTTGTAGATTGTCAACAATCTACTGTGCGCAGAAATACACAAAAACACACTAAAGAGGCGCAAAGCCGCAAAACCAAGGCGCAAGGCATCTGACTCCCTGTTCACTCCCTCTTCGCCCCAGGACAAAACACCGCTTGGCGCACAAGGAAAAGCAAGTGGGGCGTTGCCCGCGTAGGCAGCGTCGCGAAAAGACTGGCGCCAAGCGTGGCCTTTTTTATGCTGATTTATGTGTCGTTCTGTGATGTCATATTGCCGTAATGATTGCAGCCAATAATCCTCCTCATAAAAATAAGCCGATATGCAACCAGACCATTCACCCGCCGGAATAGAAATCAGCCGCCTGAGCAAATCCTTCGGCGCCGGTCATCCCGCCTTGAAGCAGGCCAGCCTTGTCGTAAAACCGGGTGAAATGGTCGCGCTGATAGGCGCATCCGGATCGGGCAAGTCCACCCTGCTGCGGCACTTGTCAGGGTTTCTCGCTGCCGATCCGGGCCCGTGCACTGTGCGCGTTGGTTCACACGCCATACAAACAAACGGCAAGGTGGCGCCCGACATACGCGCCAAGCGCGCCGACATCGGTTTCATCTTTCAACAATTCAATCTCGTTGGCCGCCTGAGCGTTCTGACCAATGTGCTGACCGGCCTGCTGCCACGCGTGCCGCTGTGGCGCAGCATCATCGGTCGCTTCACCCAGGCTGAAAAGCTCGAGGCCTATGCCGCGCTCAAGGCGGTCGGCATAGAGCAAATCGCCTACCAGCGCGCCAGCACGCTTTCAGGCGGACAGCAGCAGCGCGTTGCCATCGCGCGCTGCCTCATACAGCACGCCAAGGTCATTCTTGCCGACGAACCCATCGCATCGCTTGACCCCGAGAGCGCGCGCAACGTCATGGAAATCCTCGCCCGCATCAACCGCGAACACGGTATCACCGTGCTGGTGTCGCTGCACCAGGTGCAGTTCGCACGGCGCTTTTGCCCGCGCACCATCGCGCTGCGCCTGGGCGAGGTGATTTACGACGGGCCATCGGACACCCTCACCCCGCCCATGCTGCAGTCGCTCTACGGCGCGGCGGTTGAAGAGTTGCTCGAGGGTACCGAGGCGGTCAGTCCCGTGACGCAAACCCTGGTACCCGCAGGGGCAGCGGCCTGAACACCAACACGCCATAAACACGCAGCACCCTATCCACGTCCCCAAGGAGAAAATCAAGATGAAACGCACACTCAAGGCCCTGCTGGCACTCGCCTCGGCGGTATTGTTCGCCGGCAGCGTCCAGGCGCAGCAACAGGAATTGAACTTCGGCATTATCGCCACCGATTCCTCGGCCGCACTCAGGCAAATGTGGCAGCCCCTACTTGACGACATGTCCAAAGCTACCGGCCTAAAAGTCAACGGCTTTTTCGCCACCGACTACACCGGCATTATCGAGGGCATGCGTTTTGGCAAGCTTCAGCTCGCCTGGCACGGCAATAAATCGGCGATCGAGGCCGTTGACCGCGCCAGCGGCGAGGTGTTTGCACAGTTCATCGACCTCGAAGGGCGCCCGGGCTACTACTCCTACATCATCACCCACCGCGACAGCCCGCTCAAATCCATAGACGACATGATCGCCAACGGCAAAACCCTGTCCTTTGGCATCGGCGACCCGCAGTCGACCTCGGGTACGCTGGTTCCCACCTATTACGTTTTCAGCCAACGCAAGCTAGATCCGAAAACCGTCTTTCGCGTCACCCGCAGCGCCAACCACGGCACCAATCTGCTCGCAGTCCTCAACAAACAGGTCGATGTCGCCACCAACAACAGCGAAGAACTCGACAAACTCAAACTGCGCGACCCGTCCAAGCATGCCGAGGTAAAAATTCTCTGGACTTCGCCTTTGATTCCGCGTGACCCGCTGGTCTGGCGCAAAGACCTGTCCGCAGACACCAAGGACAAGGTGAAGAAATTTTTTCTCGGTTACGGCAAGGACGCTCGCGAAAAAGAAATTCTCAAGAATTTGCAGCAGATCGCCGGCTTTCGCGAGTCAAGCGATTTGCAGCTTGTTCCCATCCGCCAGCTCGAGTTGTACAAGGATCGCA
>CAMDRY010000410.1 GCA_945906975.1 Bordetella parapertussis
GGCCATGCGGCCAAGAACCAGGCGGTCGAGGTGGTGAGCTATCGCCTGCGGCTGCGCGTCGCCGTGCCCAAGTACCAGCCGCAAGCGGAAGCCGCCCCGGCCGCGGCGCGCCCGATCAGCGTCGCGGCAAAAGGCAAACGCAGGCTCCATATAAGCGGCGATTCGGCCGTCGAGGCAACCGTGTATGAGCGCGACCGCCTCGACATCGGCGCGATCATCGCCGGCCCCGCCATCGTCGAGCAGTTCGATGCCACCACGGTAATCCCGCCCGGTTGGTCAGGGCGCGTGGACGGCTTTCGCAATCTGATGCTGCAGAAGGAAACACCATGACATTGGATGCGGTCACGATCCAGATTCTGCGCAACAAGATTGCCAGCCTGATCGACGAGATGCATTACCATTTCTATCGCTCGGGTTACTCGACCATCATTCGCGAATCGCGCGATTTCAGCTGCGTGATCCTCGACCGCGATGGCCGCCTGATCGTGGCGCCGCCAATGTTCTTCCACGCGCCCGTGTATCGCACGCTGATCGGCCGCATCCTCGAGCTTTACGCCGGCACCGCCAACGGCGGCATCGAAGAGGGCGACGTGTTCGTCTCCAACCATCCTTACGAGGGCGGCCTGCCGCACGTGTCCGACATGGCTTTCGTCGCGCCGGTGTTCTCAGGCGGCGAGATCGTCGCCTTCTCCGGGTCGATTGCGCACAAGGCGGATATCGGCGGCACGGTACCGGGGTCGACCTCGGCCAACGCCACCGAAATTTTTCAAGAGGGCCTGCTGCTGCCGCCAATCAAGATCTGGAAAGCCGGCCGTGAATTGCCCGACATCGAACGGCTCATCCTCGCCAACAGCCGCCAGCCTGACCTGGTGCGCGGCGACATGCGTGCGCAGATCGCCATTACCCAGATGGGCGCTGCCCGCATGCAGGCGTTGTGTGGGCGTTTCGGCGCCGGCACGGTAAGCGACGCGTTCGCCGCGATACTCAGCGGCACCGCGGAGGAATTGCGCACCGCCATAGGCAGGCTGCCCGAAGGCGCGGCCTCGGCGCAGGGTTTTTTCGATTCAGACGGCTTCGAGCGCGACAAACCGGTAAAGCTGGCCGTCACCATCACCATCAAGGACCGCCTGGCGACTTTCGATTTCTCGGCAAGCGGCCCGCAGACCAAGGGGCCGTTCAACCTGCGCCCCTCCATGGTGGAGGCCTGCGCATTCTATTCGCTGATCGGCAGCCTCGGACCGAAGCTCAATTTCAACGACGGCATGCGCGATGCGGTGCGGCTGGTGTACGCGCCGCGAACCGTCACCAATGCGGAGGCGCCCTCGGCGGTCTCCAACTACCAGATGATGAACTTGAAGCTGGTGGATGTGATCCTCGAGGCCCTCGCGCATTTCAAACCGGAGCGCGCCGTGGCCAACGCCGGATCGTCGAGCGCGCTGGGGATCGCCTGGAACAAGGGCCGAGGCGGCCAATCCAGGATGCAATACGAGATCCTGGGATCGGCCTACGGCGGTGGCATGGGGCACGACGGCGCCTCGGCGACCGCCACCCACCTGTCCAATCTGCACAATACCCCGATCGAAATCATCGAATCGGAATATCCTTGCCGCATCACCCGTTTCGATCTGGTGCCGGACTCAGGCGGCGCGGGAGAATGGCGCGGGGGCTTGAGCTTTCAGCGCGAATACGAACTGCTGGAGGACGCCACGGTGATCTGCCGTTTCGACCGGACGCGTTTTCCGCCGAACGGCGTCGCCGGCGGCCTGCACGGGCAGCGCAGCCGCTTCATCGTCCGGCCCGGCACGCAGCAAGAGGAGGAAGCGCCCGGACCGGGCCGCTACGAGATGAAAGCCGGCGAGCGCGTCATGCTGCAAAGCGCCGGCGGCGGCGGCTACGGCGAGCGGCACCGGCGCGACCCGGCGGCGCTGGAGCGCGATATCGCCGAAGGCTACGTCTCGGCGCAAGGGGCACTGCAGAATTATTACGGCGCGGCAGAAAAATAATTTTTAACTGAGATTGAAAGACAGTCATGGCAGACAACAAACAGCGCGTGGGCATCGTCGGCGCCGGGCGCATGGGCCTGGCCATGGTCAAGCACCTGGTCAAGGCTGGTTATGCAGTGACCGCCTGCGACATCAACGCGGAGAATCTGGGCAAGGCAAGGGAGTTGGGCGCGACCGCCGCGGCCACGCCGGCGCTGGTCGGCAAAGCGGCGGATTTCGTGATCCTCGGCGTGGGCTACGACGAGGAGGTCAACCAGGTGGTGCTGGGTGCCGACGGATTGCTCGGGACGCTGGCCGCCGGATCGATCATCGCGGTCTCCTCGACGGTGGCGCCGGACACGGTCAAGGCGCTCGATGAGCGCTGCAAGACGAAAGGGATCGGCGTGCTCGATGCGCCGATCTGTCGCGGGCGCTGGTTCGCCGACGAAGGCAAGTTGCTCGCACTGTTCGGCGGCAACGATGCGATTGTGGAACGTGGCAGAAAAGTCTATGGCACGTTCTGCTCGGACATCGCACATCTCGGCGCGGTCGGCCACGGGCAGGTCGGCAAGGCGATGAACAATCTGCTCCTGTGGATCACCAGCATCGGCCTGATCGAGGCCGGAAGAATCGCCGAGACCACCGGAATAAATCTCCCGAAATTGCGCGATGCGCTGATGATGAGTTCGGGCAAGTCGCAGGCGCTCGAGGACTGGGACCAGACCACCTTCACCTGGGCGCTCAAGGACATGCAGATCGTCGCGAAGATGACCGATCAGGCGGGCCTGGCGCTGCCAATCACCGGCGCGGTCAAGGAACTGGTGAAGGAAGCGCGCCGCATAAAGGCGACTAATCCGCCGGACTGGACCGGCAAGAAAACTTGAGGACCACAGGAGGATGACATGAAAATGAGAACCCGCACGCTGGGCCGGATGCTGCTTGCAGCCGCGATTTGCTGCGCGCTGCCTGTGAAGGCGCAGGATGATCGCTATCCGGTCAACCCGATCAAGATCATCGTGCCCTCGGGGCCAGGGGCCACCACCGACGCGCTGGCGCGCATCCTCGCCGAGCATTTCCAGAAAAAATGGGGCCAGCCGGTCATCGTGGAGAACCGCGCCGGCGCCGGCGGCAACATCGGCGCCGAAGCCGCTGTAAGGGCCGCCCCGGACGGCTACACCCTGCTGTTCTCCTATCCGGCGCCGCTGGTGGTCAACAAGAGCCTGTACACCAAACTCGCCCACGACCCGGACACCCTGGTGCCGGTATCGCTGGTCGGCACGGCGCCGCTGGTGCTGGCGGTGAACCCCAAAGTGGCCGCCAATACCGTGCAACAGCTGATCGCCTTCGCCAAGGCCAACCCGAAACGGCTCAACTATGCCTCACAGGGCAACGGCACCACCGGGCACCTGGCAGCCGAGTTGTTCAATTCGCTGGCCGGGGTCAGCATCGTCCACGTGCCTTACAAGAGTAGCGCGCCGGCGCAGGCGGCTTTGCTCGGCGGGCCGGTGGAGATGATGCTGGTGGAATTGAGTTCGGTGCTGCAGCCGATTGCCGGCGGCAAGC
>CAMDRY010000411.1 GCA_945906975.1 Bordetella parapertussis
TGGTTGCAGATCTGCAGGTAGGTCGCAAACGAGCACTCGCCGATATCGAAGTCGCCGGCGATCATGCGCAGCGTCGCCTCGTCTATGCTTTTTGCGACGGTGACATCGTAGTCAAAACCATCCTGCGCCGCCGACTTGTTGATGACGCCCAGCGTATGCAGGTATTGGGTGGTGGCGATGCGAACGGCGGACATGCGCGACTGCTCCAGAATAAGAAGCTTAGGACAAGGATTCAGAATCGATTCAAATTGCTGCGATTACCTCGAATTTCTTCAATCAGCCTTGATATTGGCAGCCTTGGCCACCGCAGTCCACTTGGCGATATCGGCGGCGATAATGCGGCCGAACTCCTCCGAGGTGTTGCCCACCGGGTCGACGCCCATGCCGTTCAGGCGTTCGCGGATTTCCGGCAGCCTGACCACACGCGCAACCTCGTCCTGCAAGCGTTTGACGATCGCCGGCGGCGTGCCTGCGGGGGCGAGAAAGCCGGTCCAGATGACGATGTCGATGTCCGGAATGCCCGCCTCCATCATGGTCGGCACATCCGGCCAGGACGGGTGGCGCTTGGCCGAGGTGACGGCGAGCGCGCGCAGGCGGCCGGCCTTGAGCGGGCCGGTGATGGGCGGCGGATCGGCGATGGTCATGGTGATTTCCCCGCCCATCACGGCGTTGGCCGATTCGTTGCTGCCCTTGTACGGGATATACGCAAAGTCGGTGCCGGTCTTGAGCTTGAGCAGTTCAGCTGCGAGCTGGAAAGGCGCGGCGCTGGCGGCGTAATTGGTCTTGCCCGGGTTGGCCTTGGCGAAAGCGATCAGTTCTTTCACCGTTTTAAACGACGAATTCACACTGGTGACCATGATCAGCGGAAACGAGCCTATCATCGACAAGGGCACGAAATCGCGCATCGGCGCATAGGACAGCTTGGAGTAGGTCGCCGGGTTCATCGTGATCGGGCCGCTGGGCCCCATCAGTATGGTGTAGCCGTCGGGCGCCGCCTTGGCCACCATTTCAGCGGCGATGATCGATTGCGCGCCCGGCTTGTTCTCGATAATCACCTGTTGCCCCAGGCCCTCGGACATCTTGCCCGCGACCACGCGCGCGATAATGTCATTGCCGCCGCCGGCGGCATAGCCGACGATGAGGCGGATGGGCTTGTTGGGAAAGCCCTCCTGCGCCGGCGCGAGCGCCGCAAACAGGCCCAGCGCAAGCCCGGCCAACCCGGTCACGATGTGTTTGGATTTCATCTTCACTCCTCCTTGGACTCTGTGGTCTTTGTTGTCATGGAACCGCCGCCAGCGCACCTTAACGTTAAGCGCATCAAACGTCACGCACTACCGCAACTTACAACGCAGTGATACGCACACTCATAACCGCCGCCTGGCCGCTGTCGACCGCGGCAATGCAACGCTTGATTGCCGCCGCCAGTTCAGCCGGATCTTGCACCGCCTCGGCGTGCGCGCCAAATGCCGCCGCGACCCGCTCGAAATGGCGGTGCTCCCCGGCAAGGCGGGCATGAAACTGGTCTGCCTGCGCCGCCTGGCCGTCAGGATATACCCGCAGCACCGATTCTTTCACCGCCTGCCAGCCGCCGTTATCAAGAACCACGGTGAAAATCGGCAGCCGGTATTGCTGCGCCACTGCGTATACCGCCGTTGGCGCGGAAAAATGATAACTGCCGTCGCCCACCACCTGCACCACGCGCCGCTCAGGTTTGGCGAGCTTGGCGCCCAGCGCCGCGCCGCCACTAAAGCCCAGCCCGCCGCCGGCAAGACTGATGTAAGTCTCGGGCTTGGTGCGCACCATCTGGTTGAGCACCGGGAAGGTATTGCGTATCGCTTCGTTGACGACGATGTCGTCCTCGCTGATATGCGCATTGAGGGCGGCGCAGAGGTAGTCGGCGGTGATCGCCCCGACGCTGCCGGGCTTGGCGGCAGCCGCGCCATTGCGCGCCACGCGCTCGGCGTTCTCCTGCGCCCAAGCGGCGATGCGACTGGCGGCACGCTCGCGAAAGCCGGCGTCGGCGCGGGCACGAACAATCTCCAGCACCTGCGCCAGCACCGTGGCGCAATCGCCCTGCACGCGCTCCTCGGTGGGGAAGCCCCACATCGGGAAATCTTTTTTCACCGCGTCGACGTCAACCTGTATCCACGACAGCGCCGGATTGTCCGGCACATACTTGGGCAGCCACGGCACGTCGACATCCAGCATCAGGCCGATATCGGCCGCAGCCATGGCGCTCTTGGCGTCATAACCGCCAAAGCAGGGCGAATTGCGCGGGATGTTGAGGTAAATCGGGCTGAATTCGAACACGCGTATGCCGCATTCGCGCGTCAGCGCGTCGAGCACGGCGACGGCTTTGGGATTGCGCCCCAGATACGCGGTGATGGCGATGGGGTTCTTTGCGCCGAGCAGTTTGGTCGCGATGCGCCCGGCCACCACCGGATCCGCGCCGCCGCTGGCGACCGCACCGTAGCGCGCCGCCGGGTAGGCCTTGATGGCTTTTTCATCGATCTGCTCGGCCAGTGTTTCACGCGGCAGTGTCAGATAGACCGGGCCCTTGGGATCGCTTTGCATCATGGTGTGGCCGCGGCGCAACACTTCCTTGGCGACCACGCCCGAGGGCAGCGAGTATTCCCACTTTACATAGGAGCGCACCAGGTTGGCGATGTCGTAGGGGTCTTGCACGAAATGCACATAGTTATCGCGCGAGCCGGTCAGTTCACCATGCAGCGAGAACGGCGCCTTGCCGGCCATCAGAAACACCGGCAGGCGGCCGCGGAACAGGTTGTGCATGCCCATGCTGGCGTTGGCCGTGCCGGCATCGACGTGCACCACCACCACCTGGCCCTTGCCCGTCATCGCGGCGTAGCCACCGGCCATGTGCACGGCGACATTCTCATGCGGGCAGACCACCACGCGCGGATGCGCCCGCCCGTCGCGGTCCCATTCGGCCAGCGCCTCGATCAAGGACACATGATCGGTGCCGAAATTGGAGAACATGTAGTCGATGTCCAGGTCGACCAGACCTTCGAGAAAATAGTGTGCCGCGGTATGGCTGGCCATGGTCAGGCTTGCTCCGTATTGGGTGTTTCCGGGGGTGGGAATTGCTGCGCCCGCAATCATACGGGAACTCGCCCGGGCGCGAGTCCCTCTACTGCGGAGAATTGTGATGCGCCTCGACTAGCGGATGCTATTGCCCCCTCCCTTGCAGGGCGCGCAGCCCGTTGCATCGGGCTGCCGCTCGTCAGGCGGACGATATATTATCTGAAACCCCTGACTCGCCCCTTGACGGGGGAGGGTCGGGGAGAGGGTGAGTCGTCGCATGAGATTCCACGCCGCTAAATCCACGCTTTCCCCCTCTCCCTGTCCCTCCCCCGCCGAGGGGGAGGGAAGCTGCTAAGCAGACTTGAACTCGTACTGAACGCCTATAATTCGCTGCATAAATAAAAACTGCCGCCCCTGGAGGAACCACCACCATGCTGTTGAAAACATCCGTCCTGTCCCTCGCGCTCGCCACGCTATGCCTGCTGGCCTCGCCCC
>CAMDRY010000412.1 GCA_945906975.1 Bordetella parapertussis
GGCTTAGTGGTCGCTTCGCGTGTTGAAAGCCCGTTGGCAAATCGGTGCGGCGAGGACGCCGGTCTCTTTAGGCTTACTAGTTTTCCACTTTTATATTTGCGGTTTTTATAACTTTCTCATAACGCAAAAAATCAGCACGCATGAGCGCACCAAATTGGTCTGGCTTCATCACAAGGGCCTCCATTCCCTGCTTTGCAAGCGCTTCCTTGAAATCGGCGCTGGCGAGAATAACCGCGATAAGTCCGGACATTTTCTCGACAATCTCCTTGGGCGTTCCAGCCGGCGCAAGCAAACCGTACCATAGCCGGACATCGAAATTTGGCACGCCGGACTCGGTAAAAGTCGGCAGCTGCGGCATTGCGGCGGGGCGGCTTTCCCCAGATGCGGCGATGCCTCTGAGTTTTTCCGATCGCATAACCGGGATGAGCGTAGCCAGATTTCCCAGATACATCTGTGCATGCCCTCCGAGCACCGCATTGAGCGCCTCGCCGCCGCCCCTGTAGGGGACGGCGGTAAATTTTGCCCCGGTCAGGATGCCAAACAACTCACCGGCCAAATGTTGGTTGCCGCCTACCTGTGTCGTCGCATAGTTGAGTTTTCCCGGGCTGGCTTTACCCAGCGCAATCAACTCTTGCAGGGTTTTGGCCGGCACCGCCGGGTTTACAGCGAGCCCAAGCTCCGCTGCGGCGAGGGTGGCGACCGGCGTAAAGTCTTTTATCGGGTCGTACGGCGTTGCAATCAGGTTCGGGCTGATGACGTGTGTGGTGAGAACCATCAAAAAGGTGTAGCCATCAGCTGCCGACTTGGCCACAAAATCCGTGCCGATGATCGCATTCGCACCCGGGCGGGGCTCTACAATTATCGGCTGTCGCAAAGTTTCCTGTAGCTTCGGACTCAGTAGGCGGGCGAGCGTATCAATTGCTCCGCCAGAATACGGCACAATGAAACGGATTGGCTTGCTCGGATAGGCCTGCTGCCCATGCGAAGCCACAGAGAAAAACGCCAACCCGACAATGGCCAGTCCCCTCACGATTGCGATTGATATTGATATTATTTTCAATCTATCTCTCCCGTTATCACGTCATGAACTATCGCCGACCATGTGCCGCTCCGACATCCGGATTACCGCGGACGCAGTACCCCCCCCACTCTTGAAACGAGAACATCTTTTGCGGCGCAAGGTGAAGGGCCATCCCTCAGGGTGTTTGTCCAATCACGTTGCTATAGTGCTCCATGTTTTTCGGCTGGGCCTTCGGCATCCTTTGTATCGATTTCACAGACCGCCCCCAACCGGCCGCGTCTTCCACCAGTTTGCCGTCGCGCATCACAAAGCGCCCACGAACCAGCGTGTGCAACGGATACCCCTGAACAACGCGGCCATTCCAAGGAGAAATTTTGCTCAGTGATTGGAGTTTTCCCTGCGAAAGCACCACCGCGCCGGACATGTCGACAAGCGCGATGTCGGCGTGCGCGCCCGGAGCGATCACCCCTTTGGTACCGTACAGGCCCCAGGCTTTGGCCGGATTGACCGAACTCCACTTAACATAGTCCATCAGTGTCGCGCGATTGCGATTCACTTCCGTGAGCATCAACGCCATTTGTGTCTCAACCCCGGGAAAACCGCAGTCGCAATCCCATATGCTCTCGCGCGTCTTTTCTTCCGGCGTATGCGGCGCATGATCCGTCGCGATCATGTCGATCACGCCTTCCATCAACGCGTCCCATAGCGGCTGGTTGTGACGGGCCTCCCGAATCGGCGGATTGACTCGCAACACGCCGCCAAGCCGTGACATGTCGGATGTGTTCAGAAGTAAATACTGGGGGCAAGTCTCAACAGTGACATCCACGCCCCGGCGTTTGGCGTCGCGAATCAGGAACAATGAATCAGCCGCGCTATGATGGGCGATATGCACCCTCGCGCCAGTCCATTCGGCCAGCGTCAGCACACGCCCCACAGCCTCTATTTCGCAAACTGCCGGCCGTGCGGCCAAATGCGCCGCAGAGTCGGTGCGCCCCGCCGCCTCCATGATCCTTTGCCGACGCGCCATGATGGAGGAATTTTCTGCATGTACAGCCGTGCGGAACCCAAGCGGAGCGAGTTTTTCCAGGCCCTCGAGCAGCGCGCCATCGCTAGGACAGGGCAGATTGCCAAAGGTGTTTCCAACAAACGCCTTGAAGCTCGTAACGCCGGCGTCCAGCAGCTCTTCCAACCGATCGACGGTGTCGTCGCCAAGCAATCCATGAATACCAAAGTCCACATAGGAAGACTCCGCGGCCTTGAGCTTGAGCTTAAGCGCTTCGAGCGTCCCCGTGGGCGGATTGGTGTTGGGCATTTCAAACACGGTCGTCACACCACCGCAGGCTGCGGCGGCCGAGCCGGTTTTCCAAGTTTCCTTACGCGGGTAACCAGGATCGCGAAAATGAACATGACTGTCGATCGCGCCGGGCAGCATGTGCAACCCATCGGCTCGCATTTCATGCCGCGCCGCCGGCATCATATCGTCGTGCCCGACTGCTACGATTTGCTCGCCATCGATAGCCACTGAGGCATCGATGATCTGCTCGGGAGAAACCACTTTGGCACCACGGATGACAATATCTACTTTACTCATTATTTTTCCCTTAAAGCATCGCCCAGCCGCCATCGACCGGGAGATCTATGCCGGTAATCTGGCGCGACACATCGGCAGCGAGAAACAGGCACGCGATGGCAATATCTTCGTCGGTTGAGATGCGCTTGAGCGCGTAGTCCTGCGCATGCTGCGTCATCGCCTCATCAAGACTTATACCGCGCTTTTCGGCCAGGTTGGCGCAAACTTTTTCGCGGAACCGGGGCCCGTCGACCATGCCTGGTGCAACACAATTGACGTTGATATTGTGCGGGCCGGCTTCGAGCGCAAAACTCTTCGTGATACCGCGCAGGCCCCACTTTGAAGCGGAATAAGCCATCCTGCCGGCACGACCGCGCATGCCAAACGTTCCACCCACATTCACAACCTTGCCCGATCGTTGGGAGATCATGGTTGGCAGCACCGCATGCATGGTGTTGAAACAGCCCGTCATGTTCAGTTGCACTATTTCATTGAACTCGTCAGCCGTAGTTTCCCATCCCGTTTTCCCGATGGGCCCCGAACCACCGGCCACGTTGACCAGGACATCAATGCGGCCGAAGGCCTCCAGCGCCTTCGCGGCGAGGGCTTCCGTCTGGGCCGGTTCAGTCATATCGCATGACACGACAATTGCGTTTGCCCCGAGCAGCCTCGCCTCGGCCGCGACCGGCTCTATGGCCGCCATGTCTCGTCCAGCAAGCACCAGCCTGGCTCCCTCACGCGCGAATGCCAAGCTTACGGCTCGGCCCATACCCTTGGCCGGGCCGGTGATGATAGTCACCTTATCTTTCAGATGCAGTTCCATTACAAGCTTATCCAATCCGGAAGTTTAGTTATTTAAGCATACCAATATAGGCGGGCGTGAGCGCATCAATAGTGCCAAATAAGGCATGGTGCGTTGCTTTTTTGGCAACGCAATGGAGCAA
>CAMDRY010000413.1 GCA_945906975.1 Bordetella parapertussis
TCCAAAAGCGTAAATCGTAAAAGGTGAATGATCAATGGTAAAAACATCTCAACCAATCAGCTTTTCGCCATTTTCTATTTCCCGTTTGCCAGTCACCGCATTCAATGCGCAGCCCATTGAACGGAATTCAAATCAACGCCATCTTTGAACATTTCCCACAGCGGCGACAGTTCGCGCAATTTACCAATTTTTGCACGCAACAGATCGATGGTGAAATCGATCTCCTCCTCGGTGGTGAAACGACCGATGGTAAAACGAATCGAACTATGCGCCAGCTCATCCGAGCGGCCCAGCGCCCGCAGCACATACGATGGCTCCAGGCTGGCCGAGGTGCAGGCCGACCCCGAGGACACGGCGACGTCCTTGATCGCCATGATCAGCGACTCGCCCTCGACGAAATTGAAACTGATGTTCAGGTTGTGTGGAATACGGTGCGCCATGTCACCATTAACGTACACCTCTTCCATGTCCTTGAAACCGTCATGAAGCTTGTCGCGCAATGCGCGAATTCGTACGTTTTCAGCCCCCATTTCGGCCTTGGCGATGCGAAAGGCCTCGCCCATCCCGACGATCTGGTGCGTTGGCAACGTGCCCGAGCGCAGGCCGCGCTCATGACCGCCGCCGTGGATTTGCGCCTCAATACGCACACGCGGCTTGCGCCGCACGTACAGCGCGCCTATCCCCTTGGGGCCGTATACCTTGTGCGCGGTGACCGTCAGCAGGTCGATCTTGAGCTTTTGTGTGTCAATCAGGATTTTTCCCGCGGCCTGGACGGCATCACAATGAAAAATGATGCCCTTTTCCCGGCAGATCTCGCCGATCTCGGCAACCGGCTGGATGACGCCGATTTCGTTGTTGACCATCATCACTGAAACGACAATCGTGTCCGGCCGGATCGCAGCCTTGAATTTTTCCAGATCCAGCAGGCCGTCTGGCTCGGGTTGCAGGTAGGTCGCCTCAAAACCCTGACGCTCCAACTCACGCACGGTATCGAGCGTCGCCTTGTGCTCGGTCTTGACGGTGATGATGTGCCGGCCTTTGCCCTTATAGAAATTGGCCGCCCCCTTGATCGCAAGATTGTTGCCTTCGGTCGCGCCTGAGGTCCAGACAATCTCTTTCGAATCGGCGTTGAGCAGGGCGGCGACGTCTTCGCGCGCCTCCTCCACCGCATGTTCGGCCGTCCAGCCATAAGCGTGTGAGCGGCTCGCCGGGTTGCCGAAATGTTCGGTCAAAAAAGGGATCATCTTTGCGGCAACGCGCGGATCAACCGGCGTGGTCGCAGAATAATCGAGATAGATGGGAAACTTCAACGCTGACTCCTGTTTGATTTTCTGAACACCCTTGAACTCAGGCCGGCACAACGGCCGGGCGCGGGCGCTTGTCCTGAAGCACAGTAATCTTGGGATCTGTCGGGCGACCAAGCGCCTTTTGTTCCGCGACCAGATCCGAGAGCTTCACCGAACTCAGGTACTCATACATTTTGGTGTTGAGGCGCGCCCACAGCTCATGGGTCATGCAGCGCGTTTCCTCGTGGCAATTTTCCTTGCCACCACACTGTGTCGCGTCCAGCGGTTCATCAACCGCACGTATGATGTCCGCGACAGACAAGTCTTCGGTTGTGCGTGCCAGGCAATAGCCGCCGCCAGGACCGCGTACGCTTTCAACAAGAGCATGCCGGCGCAATTTGCCGAACAACTGCTCAAGATAAGACAGTGAAATGCTCTGACGTTTGCTGATACCCGAAAGCGTGACAGGACCGCCCCGATCGTTCAGGGCCAGATCAAGCATTGCCGTCACGGCAAAACGTCCTTTGGTAGTGAGTCGCATCAGGCAACCTTTCTAATCCCGACCAGATCTGTCAACTATACCCAAACCCGACTAGACTAGTCAACTACTACTTTTCCGCGACTTTGCGTAGGGGCTGCGGATCAAAGCGGTCGGCGACCGCTAGATCATCGCTACGGTGGGCGCGCAAGGATTCCAGTTCGGCAAGAATCCTCCCCAGGCGACGATCGACCTCAAGCGAATGGTCGAGCAATCCTTCAAGCGCCTTGGAAACCGGGTCGTCTTCCGCCCTGGCAGTGACGGCATAGGCGGAAAATCCCAGTCTTGCAGACTTTTCCTCTCGCGATTTGTCAGCCTCATCGAGAATGATCCGCGCCGGGATGCCTACCGCAGTTGCCCCTGGCGGAACATCTCTGACCACCACGGCATTGGAGCCAATTTTCGCCCCCTCCCCAATCAGAATGGGTCCCAGCACCTTGGCGCCGGCGCCAATGACCACTCCCTTGGCCAGCGTAGGATGGCGTTTGCCTTTGTTCCATGAGGTACCACCGAGCGTAACTCCATGATACAAGGTGCAATCTTCCCCTATTTCTGCAGTCTCGCCAATCACGATACCCATACCGTGGTCGATAAACACGCGACGACCAATGGTCGCGCCAGGATGAATCTCAATGCCCGTCAGCCAGCGCCCCAAATGTGACAGAAGCCGGGCAAACAAATGCAGTTGCATCGTCCACAGTTGATGCGAAAGCCGATGAATCTGTAAGGCATGAAAGCCGGGATAACACGTCAGCACCTCAAGCGTGGACCGCGCAGCCGGGTCGCGCTCGAATACTGATGCGATATCTTCTCGTATGCGCGAAAACATATTAATTCAATTGGTTGGCAATTTTTTATAATGTAAATTATAGAATAAATCCGAGCCATGAGCGCCGCGCTTATTCAAGACATCGACCGCGCCACCTGCGCTGTAAGAGACCCTGCTTTGAATGGTACAAATTTCCGCGTGTTTCAGTCAACTTTATCCGGCCGACCTTCCGCCATACGCTTATCCCATTCGGTCAGGATGCCTCGAAGGATATTGACCTCCTCCTTCTCCAGCCGGGCGCGGCCAAACAGGCGGCGGAGGCGTTCCATCAACTTTTTGGGATAGGCCGGATCAAGAAAACCACTACTAGTAAGATTGAGTTGCAGATGCGTATAAAAACGCTCGATATCGCCAATTTTGGCCGGCTCCTGAAAGGGCGGAACCCCGACCACGCCCCCCAGCAAGCCCATCCGCAATTCATACGCCACCAACTGGACCGAAGCCGCAAGATTAAGCGAAGAGTAGCCCTTCACCGCCGGGATCATCGCCGCGAGCTGGCATTTGAGCACCTCGTCGTTGGAAAGCCCCGACATCTCGGTGCCAAACACCAGCGCCACCTCAAACTTGCCCGCCTCGGCAAGAACCTGGGACGCCGCAACGCGAATATTCACCGGATCGTAAGCCAGTTCACGTATCCGGGCCGTCATCGCAACCGCAAAACCGGTCGACTCAAGGGCTTCATCGAGAGAGGCGCAAACCCGCGCCCCGACCAGCACATCGTCCGCGCCGCTCGCCATCGCGGTTGCCTGCGGGTCCGGAAAAAATCGCGGCTCTACCAATACGAGACGGCTGAGTCCCATGGTCTTCATCGCCCGCGCCGCAGCGCCGATGTTGCCCGGATGCGTGGTGCGAACCAAA
>CAMDRY010000414.1 GCA_945906975.1 Bordetella parapertussis
GGTTCGTCCAGAATCCACCAGCCGCCGGGGCCATTCCTGTCATGGTCAAACGGGCCGTGCAACTCACCCCCCAGCGACGAATACGCGCGGGCATGTTTCGGCGCGGGGCGCGGGTGGGTGCGCAGCACGCCGCGGATGATCTCGCCCACCACATGTTCGGGCAACGCGAGAATATCGTTGTAGGTGGCCGGCTTAATGGCGGGCAGACCCATGGTGCGTCTCCGGTGGCAATGGATTGGTCGCTGCTCATCATAGCCCACAGGCCGTGCCACGCCAACGCATAGGAGAATCTAACTTCGCAAACCCGCATTGCGGGCAAGTCAGCACGGATTCGAGAATCGGTCCGCTAATGCGTGTCTGGCTATTCAACCTTGCACAGGCAGTAAAGAAACTGCTGTGTGGTGTTGAACGGTGTCCGGTGCGATTCGGTCGCGCTCTCCAGCAAGCGGAACTGCATGCCGAATTGCGCGTGCAGGGAGGTCGAGTCGTAGCGGACTACGTAACGATTAGTATAAGGATAGGCCGGGACCGCCGCACGACTACATGGGCTTCGCCGCGACCACGAAGCATCTCAGGGATATATTATATAAGTAATAGAATAACAATAGGCCGCTATGCTCCACCGTGCGGACATTTCACCGGAAATTCACGCCAATTGTCGCGATCCTCCCATGGGCTTGCGCAGTCGGCTGGCTAAGACGCTCGGGAATCTGGGCTAACGCGCGCACCGATTCGAACAATTCGACCAGCTCGGCGGGTTCGCGCGCGACACGCACTTTCCATTGCGCAACGATTGGCTTCGCACCTTGCGAAACGCGCGCCGGCGCCTCCAGCCCCAGGCCCAAATCGCCGTCGTAGCGGGCGAATACGGCGATCCGGTCCGGCATCCATTTCAACGCCATGCCTTCGTTCGAGCGTTTTTCCCGTTCCAGTAGTGCGCGCGATATTAGCTGTTCCTCCGAGAGTAATTCCCAAGGCGTATCTTCGATGGGGGCAGCCGCCAGTCCGAGCGAGGTTTTCTGCTCGAGAATCATCGCCAGGCTTGCACCCTGATACAGGAGCGCGGTGTCGCCCGAACTGTTGCAGCCGATTTGCAGCCGGTCCCGATAACCCGGATGCAAGGCCAGCGTGACCACAAGATGATCGTGTTTGTCTGCGCCGAGGGCGCGAGTCACGGGAAAGGTGGGTTTATCGAGCTTTGCGGCGCCATCGACGCCAGCCAAGGGAAAGTCGATCTCGCAAACATCATCCGTAAGACGCACCTGCTTCGCGGTGTCGATTTCGATATTGCCGCCCTTGGCAATCCAGTGCGCGCCTTGCGGACCGAGCAGCTTTTGCGCCTGGATGAGAGTGAGGCGGGACAGCTTGTCGCGCAGCGTGAGTTGGGCGGAGGATTTGGTGCGCATCGGGGCCTTGGGGTGGGTGGGTGCGGTTCGTATTATGACGAATGCCGCCGGCGCAGCGCGCCCCGATGCTACAATTTTGGCACTGGCGGTCGAAAGGAAAAGAACGCATGCGACAACCCATTCGCAATCAGACGCAGCAACGTCGCCTGGTGAAGCTTGCCCATGAAGCCGGACGCACACCTCAATCCATGTTTCGTTTCGTGCTAAGGGACGGATTCGAGCAGTGCGAGGACGACGTACAGGCGGCGCGCGTGGCCGAGGCCTCCCGCATTACATCGAAAAATACAATTCGACACGGTCGCTTGTCCACGTCGCGACACCCGAACCAAAAAAGTCGGCATCTTCCGTCCAGACTGGGCATCCCATTGACAATGCGCATGCAAGCACAGGCCAATCATCGACATCGCGAATGGAAATCCGTTGCAGGGCTAGTTGTTTCAGTCCCGCGTACAGTTCAAGGTCGACGACTTGAACAATGGCCTCTAGACTACGCAAAACTGTTAACGCCGCTTCGCTATTGACACCGCGTTTCTCCAGCACCGAAGGCAGGTACTTTCGGGCATCGGCATACGCCACGTCGGGTGCGAAGAATTTTACCTTCGCCGCGTTTCCAACGATGAGTTCTCGCGCCCTCTTGCCCAATACCGCTCGAATCAGAATATTGGCGTCAAGGACGATGGCTTTGTCGCTCATCTTGACTTGGGTTTTTTGCGTGCACGAGCTTGCTTGCGGGCCGCTTTGAAATCCGCGACAACCGCATCGACTTCCACGCCGTGCGCCGCAAGTATCTGATCCAATGTCTTGCTGGCTTTTTTCAGCGCCACAAGATCCGCGTCAACTTGACCTTGCGTGGGGATGAAATAGCCGACGGTTTGACCGTGGCGCGTGACAGCCACTGGGGTTCGCGAAGCGATGTACTCGGCCAAGTCCGCCCTGAACTCTCGAATGCCTACCTTTGCAGTTTCCATTTCATTGACCTCGTGGCGCATGCGCGTGATTTGTGAATTTGTGTGTACACATTATGCCATAACCCGGGAGTATGGAAAGTGGAAGTGGGCCTCGCCAAAGATGGCAAATCGTCCCGAAAGCCGCGCCGCTTGGTCAACAAAAGCACGAGGTGATCGATCACGCGGCCAATGGCGAACCGCAGGTTGTCACCCGCTACGGCAAGCGCGTCGCGCTCATCGTTTTGGCGCACGAGTTCGACCGGCTGAGCGGCGCCGGCGCAACTCTGTGGCAATATTTTCGCGCGGCCCCGACGAACGGCGCGCGGCTGCGAATAGAGCGCGATCGCTCCTGCTAGTCCGCCCACAGGCTGGCGAGATCGAACGCGATCGCGTCAAACGGCGGCTGGGAGACGCTGACATCGTTTTCCAGCACGGTGAGCAGCAGCCATTTGCCATCACGGTTCTCGAAAACTTCCAGGGTTTTGAGGTCGGGATCCACCAGCCAGCAATGTGCCACGCCGTTGTGCGCGTACAGCGGCAACTTCTCGGCCCGGTCAACTTTCGCGGTGGACGGCGAGAGAATTTCGCAAATCCAGTCGGGCGCGAGCTCGAACCAGGCAGCATCGGGTAAGTGGGGCATGCGTGCGCGCTTCCAGCCGGCGAGATCCGGCACTAAAACGTCCGTCCCCAGGTGCAACTCCGGTTCGTCCAGAATCCACCAGCCGCCGGGGCCGTTCTTGCCGCGCTGAAACGGACCACCCAACTCGATCCCCAGCGACGAATACGCCAGAGCATGTTTCGGCGCGGAGCGTGGGTGGGTGCGCAGCACACCCCGGATGATCTCGCCCACCAGGCGCTCGGGCAGAGCGAGGATGTCGTCGTAGGTAGCGGGCTTCTCGGCGGGCAGGCCCATGATGCTTCTCCGCTGAATTTGGCGCCAGCCATCATAGCCCACATGCCGTGCCACGCCAAAGGACAAGAAAACAAGGACAAGAAAACAAGGACAAGAAAACAACGGATATTCCAACGTTCCTTGGGATATTCAAGCAACACGATGTGACCGTCGCGGTTTAAGCTCGCAGCACCATTCAATCAGTCCAATGAGGTTCGCATTGTTCCGGTCGACGCGGCAGTTGCGGGAT
>CAMDRY010000415.1 GCA_945906975.1 Bordetella parapertussis
CCCGTCGGGGTTCATGCCGGCCCAGCCTTCGATGCGGTCAAGGTCGATGATCAAGGCGATGCCGGTCTGCGCATAGTCATGGTTGCGTTCGCTCTGGTTCATGTTGGAAAAAATCTGCTCGCGCGCCTTGGCGTCGGTGGAAACATGGGCACGGCCCTGAAACTGATAAAGGGCGCGTGTCTTGCCATTGCGGTACATCAGCGCGAGCTTGGGGTTGGCCTTGAGCGCGTTCAAGAAATTACCGTCGGCGTTGCGCACCCAGATGGCGAGCTGTGTGTCGCTGAACACCTGCGTCGAGCCGCGAAACGAGATGATAGGCTGGCCCTGGAGGTCCACGTGCGCCACGGTCATTGGAAAGCCGTCAACCTGCGCGCTGGCCACCATGGCGCGTATTTCTTCGGTGATCTTGATCGGCGTGGCCGCTATCGGCGCGCCGGGCAGCGGCTGTTGCAGCACGGCGCTGATGCGCCCGGCCTTGAATTGGAAGGTGATGATTACGCCACCCACCGTCGAGCCGGCCGGCATGCGGCCGGTGATACGCACGTCGGCGCCGTCGAGGACCGGCGTTTCCCATTGCATGGTGCGGTAGGCCGCGCCGGCGCCATCGCTGCTCATGCGCGCGATCACGGCGTCGCGGCCTTCGATCTTGCCCAGCGTCTGGAAGATGGCGTCTTCGGTGAGCAGTTCGGCGCGCGGAGCGGGTTTGCCGTCGGCGGCGGGGCGCAGCGAGTCGAGAAAATCGCTGACGCGTTTGATTGAGTCCGACATGGGGTGTTTCCTTCTTTTGAATGGTCTGGAACGGCGCTGTGGTGGCGTGCGCCGTGTGGTGCACTAAAGAGGGGCGGCAGTTTACTACCGTATTTTGGTAGCCAAGGCAGTCATCATAAAGCAGCGTGGCCGTCCCCGGTTTGCGCCGCAGGGCATAGAATGGACGTCCTTCAACGCAAGGTTTGGCGTGAAACGTGCGGCGGTTCATCCCGTCGCGACCGCCCCCGCAGCCCCCTTTCAAAGACGCCCCATGCTGACCCAACCCGTCAAATTTTACGCACCAGAGGATTTTCCGGAAAAACAGGCGGAAATCCGCGCCTATACCGTCGCCGCTTTCAGGGTGGCGCAGTCCGGCGCGGCACCATGCGCTGAGCCGCTTGCGCCGGTGGACATGCAGCGCAATCTGGTCGATTTTTTGATCAAGGGCCGCGCCATTGATTACTGGAAAAAGCAGCGCTGGCTGCAAGGTGACGGCATGACTTACCGCCTGACCGAGGAGGGTCTGGCCATTTGCGCCAAATCGCCCAGTACCGGTGCCATGCTTGCCGGCGCTGCGCCGGGCCCGACGGATGTGGCATATTGGGAGCAACAGTTTCGCGAAAACACCGCGCTGCCGCGCAAAAAGACCCTACGCGTGCGCGTAGAGGAAGAATAAGGGATCGCGCCGGGGGCAATTCGCAACCGAAGTGGAAAGCGCGCAATCCGAAGTGGAAAGATTGCAACCGAAGTAGAAAGATCACAAAAGAAGGGGAATAGAATCCCCGGCTCGGCATGTTTACCTTCCTGTGTCCGGCCCTCCGGCCGGTTTTCAACCAGGGGAGAAAGACCATGTTGAGCAAGAAGTTGATCGTGCGAGCGGGCTTGTCCTGTGCTGCGCTGGGTTTTATTTCGGGCGCGGTGCTGGCCGATGACGCTGATGCTATTTTGAAGCGGGCCGCAGCCGCGATGGGCGAACCCAAGACCATCCGCTATGTGGCCGAAGGCACAGGCTACACCTATGGGCAGGCCTTCCTGCCCGGCACCGCGTGGCCCAAGATCATGGTGCATAGCATGATTCGCACCATCAACTACGACACCGCCTCGATGCGCGAGGAGATCACGCTGAGTCGCGCCGAGCCCAAGGGCGGCGGCGGTTATCCGCTCGCCGGCCAGCAGCGCAACGACCAGTTCGTCAGCGGCAACCTCGCCTGGAATATGGCCGGCAGCAACGTCCAACCCGGTCCGCGCTTTATCAATGATCGCGTGCACCAGTTGTGGATCACCCCGCACGGCGTGATCAAGGCGGCGATGAAAAACAAGGCCACCGTCAGCTTTAGCACCAGCAAGGACGGCAAGTCGGTCGCTGCGGTGAAGTTCACCGAGCCGGGCAAGTTCATCGCAACCGCGTTCATCAACGAGAGTTACCTGGTCGAGCGCGTCGAGTCGCGCCTGCCCGATCCGGTGGTCGGTGAGGTGGCGGCGGTCACCACCTACGGCGATTACCGCGATGTCAGCGGGTCGAAGTTTCCGACGCACATCCGGCAGTCGCAAGGCGGTTTTCCCGTGCTGGACGTGAACGTCAAGGAAGTGCAGCCGGACGCGAGCGCCGACATCAAGGTGCCCGAGCTTGTGGAGAAATACAGCGAGCGCGTGCTTGCCGAGAAGGTGACCGAGGGCGTGTGGCATATCGCCGGCGGTTCGCACAATAGCGTGGCGATCGAGATGAAGGATCACATGGTGCTGGTCGAGGCTCCGCTCAACGACGGCCGCAGCGGTCCGGTGATCGAGCAGGTGAACAAGCTTGTTCCCGGCAAGCCTATCCGCTTCATGATCAACACGCACAACCACTTTGATCATGCCGGTGGCGTGCGCACGGCGGTGGCTTCGGGCATGACCATTGTCACGCAGGCGGGCAACAAGGCGTACTTCGAGAAGAATCTTGCGGCCAGGAACACCATCGCGCCGGACCTGCTGACCAAGTCGAAAAAGAAGGCGAAGATCGTCACGGTCGGTGACAAGATGGAAATGAAGGACGCCACGCGCAGCATCGAGATCCACCGTGTGAAGGACGGCGTGCACAACGACACCTTCTTGATGGTCTACCTGCCCAAGGAAAAACTCCTGATCGAGGCCGATGCCTACACGCCGCTGCCGCCCAACGCGCCGGTGCCGGCCACGCCCAACGCCAACCACGTCAACCTGATCGACAATATCGAGCGCCTCAAGTTTGATGTGACGAAGATCCTGCCGCTGCACGGCCGCGTCGTGCCGGTCGGCGAGCTCTACGCCACGGCCAGCCGCAAGCGCTGATCCCCGAGCTTGCTGCAAGCTAAAAACCCCGCGTCGTAAGGCGCAGGGTTTTTCTTTTTGGTGCTGTTTCGTCGCACCATTTACGCCACGCCATATATGCTGGAAACGCCCGTCTGGCGCGGGTTTCCAGTATTTATATCGAGGCGATGCGGCTTTGCCGGCGTATAGTTTGTCCCTCTGGTGTGCGGTGCGGCCCCGGTCTTTAACCAGGCGGCGCGGGTCGCCGTCTTGGCCGGACACATTTTTTAGCTATCGGAGAGTCAGTATGGGCAGCATAAAAACACTGGGCAAGTTGCCCGCGTCCGCTTTTGGCGCGCTGGAAATAGAACGCCTGCCCGAAGCGGTGTTGGCCGGTTATCGCGCGCTGGGTGATCTCACCGGCACCACGTCCGATGCCATGGATTATTGTGGTGTCAGTGGCGCGGTGCCC
>CAMDRY010000416.1 GCA_945906975.1 Bordetella parapertussis
TTTGTGCAACTCTCTGGCGTGCTCAAGCGCGTGGCCACCAAGCTCAGCAAAATTTGCAACGATTTGCGCTTGCTCTCCAGCGGCCCGCAAGCAGGCTTTGGCGACATTAAGCTGCCTGCGCGCCAAGCGGGCTCTAGCATCATGCCGGGCAAGGTAAACCCTGTTATTCCTGAGGTTATGAATCAGGTGGCCTTTGAAGTCATTGGCAACGACATGACGGTGACCATGGCTTCTGAAGCCGGCCAGCTGCAGCTCAACGCGTTCGAGCCCATCATGGGCTGGAGTTTGTTTAAAAGCATCAAACATCTCAACCAAGGCTGCCGTACGCTCTTGACCAACTGCGTGGTGGGCATCGAAGCCAACCACGAGCTGCTGGCCAAGCGGGTGCGCGAATCGGTCACGCTGGTGACCGCTTTGAACCCCATCATTGGCTATGAGAAATCAGCCCTCATTGCCAAGACCGCTATGGCCACCGGCAAGCCCATTGGTGAAGTGGCCGAGTCCTTGGGCATCATGACCGCCCGTGAACTAGAAGCACTGCTGGTGCCAGACAAGCTGACCCAGCCTATCTAACCGTATCTGTTGAAGTGACGCCACCATGCGGCCCCCTAATAGAATGGCCGCATGGCTTCACTCATTCAAACCTTCAGGCTAGCAGGCTGTGTGGCACTTGCGCTGTGCCTGCACCACACGCAGGCGCAAATCGGCAAGAGCGCTAGCTCCTTGTTTCCTGCGAAGCCGAACAGTTGCGCCTGCGCCGGAGCGACCCAGAGAGGGCCGGCGCAAAGCCAAAGTGCCAGCAGGCACAGTGCGCGGCGCCAGTCGGCTTGCGGCAAACGCATCCCGGTGAGCTCCGGTGCCTAAATTCCGGACAACCCCCCCCATCCGGTATCTCTTGCCCGAGTAGCGCAGGGCACCCCCGAAGGGGGTGGTGTCGTCGGGTCGCCTTTTCTTTGAAGCGAAGAAAAAGAAAGAATGCTCGCCCCGCGAGGGGCGAAACAGTTTGCGAGTACGCAAAGAAATACTCCGTCCCGCGAGCGGCGAAACCAGGCCTTACCGCGACTGTCTGACACAAAACAGCAGTGATAGACTCAATGCCATGTTCGCGCGCCGTCCCACCGTCCGACAGCGCGTCACTTCACTACCCGATTCCCCGAAAGGATTCTGCATGCGCCTCACCATCCACTACGCCGCACTTGTCGCGGCCCTGCTGCCCGTCATCGCATCGGCCCAGGCGTATCCGTCCAAGCCGATTCGCTGGGTGGTGCCCTTTGCCGTCGGTGGTCCGGCCGACATTATTGCGCGCGTGATGCTGCCCAAGCTGCAGGAGAACCTCGGCCAGCCGGTGATCATTGAAAATCGCGGCGGCGGCAACAGCAATATCGGCCATGAGGCCGTGGCGCGCGCCGCGTCCGACGGCTACACCATTTTGTATGTCGTGCCCAACGTCGTCACCAATCCGCTGCTCTACAAGGGCTCCATCGACGCGATCAAGGATCTCGCGCCGGTGATCCGCATGACCTCGCAGTCCTACATCATGATCACCAATCCCGGATTCGCGCCGAAGAACGTCGCCGAGATCATCGAGGCGGCGAACAAGGGCGGCGTCAATTGCGCCTCGGGTGGCGGTCTGCCCGGCTTTGGTTGCACCTGGCTGCGCTCCATCACCAAGGCCGATTTCACCCACATCCAGTACAAGGGGAACGCGCCGGCGCTGACCGATCTCATCAGCGGGCAGGTCAATGTGATGATCGACCTATTCAACACCGCGTTGCCGCAGGTGCGCAGCGGCCGCGTGCGGGCCATCGCGCTGACCGGTCCGAAGCGCGGCCTGCCGCTGCCCGAGCTGCCGGTGATAGCCGAGACGCTGCCCGGATTTGTGTTGCAGGGCTGGCACGGCGTGATGGCGCCGCCGGGCACGCCGCCGGCGATCATCGAACGCATCAACCAGGCGATGCGCTTTGCCCTCGCCGATCCGGAGGTCAGCAAGCGCATCAGCGACAGCTTCATCGACGTCGCGCCCGGCACCGCCGCCGAGTTCGGCCAGACACTCAAGGACGACTGGGCGAAGTATTCACGTATCACACAGGACGCGGGCATCAAGCCCGAGTGAGTGCCGCAGCCCTGCCAGCCGGTGGCCCCGTCGACCGGCTGCTGCGCGGCGGCCATGTCCTGACGCTGGACGGCGCCGGCCGCAGCGCCGAGGCCATTGCGCTGCGCGGCGAACATATTGTCGCGGTCGGCGGCAATGCCGAGCTTGCGCCGCTGATCGGCCCGGCCACCGAGGTCATCGAGCTTGGCGGGCGCAGCGTGATGCCCGGCCTCATCGACGGCCATGCCCATCTCGACCGCGAAGGCCTCAAGGGTCTGCTGCCTTCTCTTGCCGGCTGCACCTCGATCCGCGCGCTGGTCGCGCGCTTGAAAGATATCGCCGCAGCCACGCCGCCGGGGCGCTGGATCGTCACCATGCCCCTTGGCGAGGCGCCCGAGTACGCGCTCTCGCCGCAGATGTTCGAGGAAGGCCGGTTGCCCGACCGGCACGACCTTGACGCCGCCACGCGCGAACATCCGCTGCTCATTCGCTGCGCCTGGGGTTACTGGCCGGGCGTGCTGCCTACCGTGTCCATCGCCAACAGCGCCGCGCTCGAGCTCGCCGGTGTGCGCCGCGGCACGCTGTCGCCCTCGCCCAAACTGGTGATTGAAGCGGACGCGAATGGCGAGCCCACGGGCCGGCTGTTCGAGCACAGCTTCCAGCCGCTGGCCGAGTTCACGCTGTTTCGCGTTGCACCGCATTTTGTCGCCGACGACAGGCTGCGCACGCTGGAAGCCTCGATGCGCGCCTACAACGCCGTTGGCACCACAGGCGTGTTCGAGGGCCATGGCGCCGCCGGTGAAGTGATTGATGCCTGGCGGCGTGTGCGCGATGCCGGGCGCAGTACGCTGCGCGGCCACCTTGTGCTGAGCCCGGGTTTTTCCGGTGCCAGCGTCGCCGACGTGGCGCAATGGGTGGCGCGCGAGGCGCCGCGCTTGCGCCGCAAGGCGGGCGTTGATGGGGGCGGCGCGGCCGGCGACGACGACTGGCTGCACCTGGAGGGCATGTTCACCGAAGCGCAGGTCGATCCGGACGAGGCGCGGCTACGTGCGCGCTGTGCGCCGCAGACCGGCTGGGCCGGATTCAATTACGACGCCGGACTGCCGCCTGCGCAACTGCGCGCGCTGCTCCACGCCGCCGCACGCGAGGGCCTGCGCGTGTGCGCGATCCAGAGCGCGATGGCCGATTTGTTCATCGACGTTGCGCGCGAGACCCCCATAGACGGCCTGCGCTGGGTCATCGCCCACCCGGCGACGCTAGCCGCACGGCAGATCGCCGGTATCGCCGCCAACGGTATCGGTGTCACGGTGCTGACCAATGCCTACATCTGGCGCAGCGCCAGTGCGGTGCGCGCGCGCATCGGCGCCGCGCGTGAAAATGAAATCTGCCCG
>CAMDRY010000417.1 GCA_945906975.1 Bordetella parapertussis
CTACACGGGCATGCTTACGCAGAGTCGATATTCGGCGCGGAATCGACGCCGCTCGCTTTCTACCTAATCGGGTTCTCGGTCATCCAACTCTGCGTCGCGGCCGCAGCGTTCGCCCTCCACCGGTGGCTGCTGCTGCGGCCGGAGCGCGCGCGCAACATCGCGCTCGGCGTGGGCACCGCGGCCGGCGCGGTCGGCGTCACGTTCCTGTTCTCCTGACCTGCCCTAGCAGCCTGTCGGACTTGAATTGAAATCACGCGTCATAGCGGCCATGAAATTTGAACGGGGTACAAAAATGGAGGGATTAGGGAGGCAGCGCGTTCGAAGTTGTGTCTGCGCAGGCTTCCCTGATCGTTTATCCCGCCATTACCGCCATCCGTTTGATATTCCATGCCATGGTGACCAGGTTTCACTCACCTCGCACCGAGTCCAATCCGCGCAACAGGAATTGCCGAAAGCCCGTCACGGATTTGATAATGCCAAACACCGGCTCGACTGTCTAATTATTCGCATTGCCTGTGCCGCCGCCGCTTATTGCGTTGCCGGCGTTACTCTCGCCCAGTCCTACCCCGCCAAACCGGTGCGCGCGCTGGTGCCCTTCGGCGCGGGCGGGCAAAGCGATGTGGTGGCACGGGTGGTGGCGCAGAAACTCTCGGAGCGTTGGAATCAGCCGGTGGTGGTCGAGAATAGAGTCGGGGCCAACGGCAACTTGGGCACCGAGGCTGCGGCCAAGGCGGCACCCGATGGCTATACACTGTTCTTTCCCACGCAGACGCTTGCGGTGAATGCACGCCTCGCGCCCATTGCCGGGGTTGATCCGATGAAGGATCTCGCCCCGATCAGCACCACCGGGTTCGTGGAACTGATGCTGGTGGTGAATGCCGATGTGCCTGCCAGGAATGTTGCCGAGCTGGTCGCCTATGCCAGGGCCAATCCCGGCAAGTTGAACTACGGCCTGACATCGGTGGGCACCTCGGGCCATCTGGGCATCGAACAGTTGAACAGCCTGGCGGGCATAGGCATCCAGTCGGTGCCGTACACCGCGATCGCCAATCTCATCAGTGATCTGGTTGCCGGACGTATTCAGGTGTTTTTTACGCCTCCGGCCTCGGTGATTGCGCATTTGCAGTCGTCGCGGCTGCGGGCGCTCGCGGCAACCGGCACGCAGCCGCTGGCATTGATGCCGGAAGTGCCGCTGATCAAGCAAACCTACCCGACTCTTGAAGCCTCTACCTGGTTCGCGGTGCTGGCGCCGGCGCGCACGCCCGTGGAAATCCTCGCCAAGGTCAACGCCGATGTGCGCTTTGTGCTGGATCAGGCCGATGTCAAACAGCGTCTGGCCGCCACCGGGGTGGTGACCACGGCATCGAGTCCCGAGGAACTGCGCGGCGTGATGGAGCGCGACATCCGTCTGGTTGACGATCTTATGAAGCGCGGTGCGATCAAGGGCCAGTAGTTTTGAAGGCGGGCACCGGCGGCGGATGACCCCGGTACAAGGAGGGAGTGGACATGGCGGTTCTGATCACCGGCGCCGGTTTCATTGGTTGCCACACAGCGAAATTGCTGACGGAGCGCGGCGAGCGCGTGATCATGCTCGATTCATCGCCCGAACCGAAGGCAATCGGAACGCTGGTTGACTCGGGCCGGATCACCCTCGTGCGGCAGGACATCTGCGACTACGAGGCCTTGCTGGCGCTCATTGATTTGCATGGGGTCAAGCGCATAGTCCATGCGGCCGCGGTGCTCAGCCGCGCACTGCTGCGCTCGCCGCGCCTGGGCATCATGGTGAACGTGATGGGCACCGCCAACGTGCTGGAGGCGGCGCGAGAACGCAATCTCGAAAGGGTGGTCCTCGCCAGTTCGACGCTTGCCGGGCTTTCGGTGGTGGAGAACTTCAAGGGCGATCGCTTTCCGGAAGATTTTTCCATGCGCGTGGTGAGCGAACATCCACGCTCCCTCTATGCGGCGACAAAAATATCCGCCGAGCACCTGTGCCTTTATTACCGCGACGCCTATGGTGTCGATGTTGCCGTGGTGCGCTATAGCGCGGTCATCGGCCACTGGCCGGGCGCGCCGCGAAGTCTTACCGGGCAGATTCTCTCTGCGTTCCTCGACCCGGCCATGCAAGGCAAGCGCGCCATCATCGACGATCCGCAACTGGTGTGGAGCGGCAGCCAGGAATATGTCGACGTGCGCGATGCCGCGCGCGGAACGGTGGCGGCTCTAAACGCGCCCGCGGTGCCGAGCGCGGTCTACAACATTTCGTCGGGGGTCAAACATACCTTCGATGAGTTCATCGGCCTGGTGCGAGAGGTGATCCCTGCGATCGAAGTCGACATTCGGGTGGCGCCCAAAGGGGCCGCGCCCACGCAGGCAAGGCCGCCACTGGATCTGCGCCTTGCCGAGAAAGAACTTGGCTTTAAGCCTTTGTTTCAGATGCGCGACACGATCAGGGACTACGTGTCGTCGCAGGCTTGGAGTAAGTTTATTGATGCCGGTCATTGAAGCCGGCCGATGAAAGCCAGTCAGGTGGCTCGCTGCAATTGCGCGGCAATAAACGCTTTTACCATTTCCACGGCGCGATCAGTCTGCGGTCCGGGCGTGGCGACCCATTCGTGTTCGCAGCCTTCAAACAACTGGTATTGGATTTGTCCCCCTGCGGCGCGATAGGCATCGACAAACTTCTCCTGCATGGCCGGCTGCACATTGTCGTCGAGCCCGCCTTGCATCACGAGGATTTCGGACTGCCATTCCATCGCGCGGCATGCGACTTCAGCCAGCGGATGCCGAAACTGGCATCCTGCAGCGAGGCGGGGTAATGCGCCTCGGCGGCCAGTGTCAGGTCGATGGCAACCACCAGCAGGCCGCTCGCCGCGAGAGCGCGATCCATGGGTTCGTTGGCAAAGCGGTCCTTGTTGTTCCAGGCGCCGCCATGAAGGTCAAGCAGCGTAGGGAAGAGGCCGGGCCCCTTGGGTTGATAGATGCGCGCCATCAGTGCACGCCCCGCGGTTGTCTGGCGGTATGCCACTTCACTGACAGCGATGTCGAATCGCGAGGCGGGGTTGTACGCGGGATTCATCGTATTGCTCGTGTTTTCAATGATCTTGCCATTGCGCAAATATACCGCCTCGGTCCCATCGACGTGCGCCGAAATCGAAATGTGTCCAACGTCGTCCCGTGCGTGCGGTCGATGGTGCCGACGTGAAAGAGATGATGCCGCGCGCGCTATTCGGCCCGGTGCGCTTGCTTGCCAAACAATTTCAGATGCCAAAGGGTAAAGTGGATCCCGTTTCTCAGTGCAATATTGTCTTGATTCAAGGGTCCACTTTATGGCGCCTGCCATTCGTTCACCGATGTCGCGGCCAAAGACCCAGGTCGCGGCATGTACGACGCGACGCTTGACCGGCGATCGAATGCACTTGCGCAGGAATTTTTCGCGGAGATGCTGTGACGATTCCAGGCGCCGGTAAC
>CAMDRY010000418.1 GCA_945906975.1 Bordetella parapertussis
CTACAAGATTCGCAAAATCAGTCTCAACCCCAGCGGCTTTGTGCCGCCGCCGCTCGAGGGCGGTCAAAGCATGATTACCGTGAGCACGAACGGCACGATAGAAGTCGAATGAACCGGTGCGCGCGCGCTGAGCGCCGGCTGAATGTGAATGACAGGGGGACGGTCTGTCCGGTTTAGCTGACCTGAACCTGGGCACGCGACAACTGGTGGCGACGGTGTCGATGACGCTGGCGGTGCAGTCGCTCACATCCATGGCCATGGCGGTGCCTGCGGTGCTCGCGCCGGTCGCGGCTGCGGACTTTGGTTACTCGCCCACGGCGGTCGGTGTGCTGGTCTCCTCGGCTTATGTTGCGGCCATGCTGAGTGGCCTTGCCGGCGGCGCGCTGATTGCGCGCTGCGGTCCGATCCGCCTGTTCCAGTATGCCGCAGCGGTGCTGACGGCCGGGCTTGTGCTGGGCGCGAGCGCGCAAATCCTGCTGGTGTTTGTGGCGATGAGCGTGATCGGTGCCGCCAACGGGATAGTCAACCCGATCACTTCGCATATTCTCGCGCGCGCCGCCCCGCCCGGCGTACGGGTGATGGTGTTTTCGATCAAGCAGACCGGTGTGCCGCTGGGCGCCGCCATCAGCGGTGTGCTGTTGCCGGCGCTGCTGTTGTGCATGAGCTGGTATGTTGCTTTGCTGGTGCTCGCCGCGTGTAGTCTGGTGTTTATTCCGTTGTTGCAGCCCTTTCGCCGCACCCATGACTGCGGGCAAACGACGCGCGCGCCATTGCGATTGTCTGTCATTTTGTCGCCGCTTGGCGAAGTGTGGCGCGACCGGCGCATGCGCGAACTGGCCATTTGCTCGGCCGTGTATTCGTCGGTGCAGGTTTGCCTGCTGACCTATCTGGTTTCCTATCTCAAGCTGGAGCTGGGTTATACCCTGGTCGTTGCCGGGTTGGTGTTTTCGGTGGCGAGCATGACCGGGGTCTTCGCGCGCATTGTCTGGGGCACCGTCGCCGACCGCCTGTTCAAGCCGCGGCATGTGCTGGCCGGGCTTGGCATCGCCATGTCGGTATTCGGCTTTGTCGTTGCCGGTTTCAATGCCAGCTGGTCGCTGGGCTGGGTCATGGGTGTGGCCGCGCTCTATGCGGCCACTGCCGCCGCCTGGAACGGCGTATTCCTGGCCGAGGTGGCGCGCATGGCACCTGCGGGGCGTGTCGCCATCATCACCGGCGGCACCCAAGTCTTCACCTTCACCGGTTCAATGTTCGGCCCGCCGGTGTTTGGCGCGCTAGTGTCGGCAAGCGGCAGCTACGCCCATGGTTATATTTTGTTTGCGCTGCTGCCGCTGGTGATGGGGCTCAGGTTATTGCGGTCGGCGCCGGCGCCGGCCAAGGCAAAGTCAGAGGCAAAAGCGTGATGCGGCCCCCTCAATTTTTGCCCGATCTTTTTTTTCGGCAAGACCATGCGTGAAGCGGTGATGTTGCTGCACGGTCTGTGGCTTAACCGCCTCGCCATGCAATTTCTCGCCTCCAGGCTGCAGGGTGCGGGGTACAGCGCCCACAGCTTCGGTTATCCGTCCATGGACAAGGGGCTGGTGGAAAACGCGGCTGACCTGGCGCGCGCGATCATCGCCTTGCCGGAGCAGCGCGTGCACCTTGTGGGTCACAGCCTGGGTGGCCTGGTCATACTGCGCTACCTGCAGGATGCCACCGATGGCCGCCTTGGCCGCGCCGTGCTGCTCGGATCGCCGGTAGCCGGTTCGCAGGCGGGCGCGCGCGTCGCCGCCCACGAGCTGGGGCGGCCGCTGCTTGGTCGTAGCGCGGCCATATGGGAAAGCCCGCAGACCTGGACCCTGCGCGGCGAGGTTGGCATGATCGCCGGCAGCGACCAATTTGGTCTGGCGAAATTATTCGTGTCGCTGCCCGGCGACAACGATGGCGTGGTTACCATAGAGGAGACGCGCATTCCCGGTCTGGCCGATCACATCGTGTTGCCGGTCAGCCACAGCGGCATGTTGTTCTCGGGCGACGTGGCAGACCAGACGGCGAATTTCCTGCGCCAGGGCAAGTTTGCAAGATGAGGCTTCGCACGCTTGCCAGCCTCGGCGCGGCCTGGCTGCTTTGCGGTTGCACGACCATAGACTATTACGCGCAGGCCGTTTCGGGCCAGCTTGCTTTGCTGCATCGCGCCCGTCCCATTGCAGAGCGTCTCGAGGAGCCGGCGTTGCCGCAGGGCCTGAAGAGGCGGCTCGAGCGCGTGTTGGTGATCCGCGACTTTGCCAGCCGCGAGCTGGGCCTGCCCGATAACGGCAGTTATCGCGCTTACGCTGATCTCGAGCGCCCCTTCGTCGTGTGGAATGTGTTTGCCGCGCCGGAATTTTCGCTCCAGCCGGAGCAGTCTTGTTTTCCCGTGGCCGGCTGTGTCACTTATCGCGGCTGGTTTGCGCAGGCCGACGCGGAGCGCCATGCCGGCGCGCTGCGCGAACGTGGATTCGACGTCTATGTCGGCGGCGTGCCGGCTTACTCGACGCTGGGCTGGTTCAACGATCCGGTGCTCAACACCTTTGTGAACTATCCTGAAACCGAACTGGCGCGACTGCTGTTCCACGAACTCGCCCACCAGCAGTTTTACCTTGGCGGTGACACCCGGTTTAACGAATCGTTTGCCGTCGCGGTCGAGCACGAGGGGGTGCAGCGCTGGCTGCGGCGCGAAGGTACGCCCGGGCAGCTGCAGCAATACGAATCCTTCCAGTCGCGGCGACGCGAATTCATCGCACTGGTGCTCGCGTACCGCACCCGGCTGGAGGCCTTGTATCGGCAAAACATCGCGGTCGCCGATATGCGACGGCGCAAGGCCGAAACCCTTGTCGCGATGCGTGCCGATTATGAGGCGCTCAAGGCCTCACCGGCGTGGGGCGGCTTTGCCGGTTACGACCGCTTCTTTACGCAAAATCCCAACAACGCCCAGCTCGCGTCTGTCGCCGTCTACTCCGAACTGGTGCCCGGCTTCCAGGCGCTGCTGCAGGGGCAGGGCGGAGACCTGCCGAAGTTCTACAAGGTGGTGCGTGATTTGGCCGGCCTGCCCAAGACAGAACGCGATGCGCGCTTGGGTGCGGTGGGCGCGCCCTGATGGTGACTGATGGTGAGCGGGTGAGCGCGCGCGGGACCGGTTAAATGGACGTGCATCGGCTGGAAATGCCCGCTTGGAGCGGGTTTTCAGCCAATGTGCAGGGTAAAAATCAGCTCAGCGGCAGCGCCACATGTTTGTGAAAGCCCGGGCGCTGCTTGAGGCGTTCCAGCCATGCCCGTAGATTTGGCAGCGCCGGGTGCGTGATGGGCAGGTCCATGAAGCGGTTGAAAAAGCAGCCTGTGGGAATGTCGCCGATGGTGAAGGTATCGCCGGCGATGAATTGCTTTCCGGCCATGTGTGTTTCCAACATGCCAAACATCTCGGCGCAAGACTTGGCCGCGGCCTCG
>CAMDRY010000419.1 GCA_945906975.1 Bordetella parapertussis
AACACGCGACGCAACAGCGTGCGCATCGCAGCGTCGTCATCGAGAACCGCAACACGCGGCTTGCTGCTATCGGTGGAAGAGGTCATGGTTTGACGAGATTTTATTTGAACCGGTCTTGCCTGAAGAAAAATTCCGCTGCGCCTGTGCCAGACTGCCGCCGCAGCTTAACTTTGAGCGGGGGGCAGCATCCAGACTACGCCCTTAAGCAATAAATCTTTGCAAATCTTAACCTATCTCGCAGGTAACACCGATTAAAATAAAAAAATGGTTAAAGCCTTGTGCCGCTTCCTGTTTTACCTTTACCCCTTTGCCTTTTACCTTTAGTGCGTTGCGGTGCGTTGCGCTACGTGGCGGCGCACATCACCCCGACACCCCGACACCGGGCCAGCCCTCGCTTCTGAGCAGGGCACGGTCATTCGCACCGCCGCCGCGACGCCTGCAGTCCTGATGTTCTCCGGCAAAGTAGCGATATGGTGACAAGGAAGGTGCGCCGAAAAATCAGCGACACGCAATGCACCGATGATCCCCCGTCGGGCGTCCTGGCCCTGCACCGTGAAACGGTTTCCAGCCTCGCCAGGCTGGCGCGCAGCACCGCGCATGCCATGAACAATTTTCTCTCCGTCTCACGGGGAAATATCGAGCTGCTGTGCGAGCGGCTCGATGATGCAGAATCGCGTGAGCTGGCCGGCGAAGCGCTATCGGGCTTGAACAGCGCCGAGCGCCTTTCGGGAAGTTTTTGCGCACTCTCCGCCCCGGCTGAATTCACCGCACGCCCCGTCAATCCGGTCGCGTTCATGCAACAACAGCTTGAAACGCTGGGCGGCTTGTCCGGTGAACTCGAGGTCGAGGCGCAGATCGGAAGCGACGGCGGCTATATTCTCACCGACCCGCATTACCTTGAAATGGCGCTCAACGCCTTGCTGCTGAATGCCCACGAAGCCATGGAACACATGCCGGTGCGCCGGGTGCGTTGCGCGCTTATTTACGATAACGACATTCCGCAATCGGTCGCGTTTGTTGTCACCGATTCGGGGCCCGGTATTCCGGACAAGCTCAAAAACCGCGTCTTCAATGGTGGGTATTCAAGCAAAGCCAATACGCATACCGGACTTGGCCTGTGGTTTGTGCGCGCCTTCGCCATGGCATCGGGCGGCACCGCCAGCCTTGCCGACGGCGATGGCGACCTGGGCGGCGCGCGTTTCGCCATCCGCCTTCCCGTTGTGGCGGTCAAGCCGGCGCGACCGCAATAGGCCGGCCCTCACCCGCGCTACCCGTTTCAAACCATCTCAGCCTGCACCCGTACCCTCACCTCCAGCGGATTGGCATCGTTGTGTTCGTAGTTGCGGATTTTTTGGATCAGCGAGGCATCCAGCACATGGTCGCGTGACAGCAACAACAAGCCCTCGCGCGTGGTCAGGTCGCGTGCGAGCACCATGCCGCACTGCAGCGCCGCGACAGAGAGGTGTTTTTCGGCCTGGGGTGTTGCCCGCTTGGGTTCGGCGCCGATAAGGGCAACCAGCGCATCCACCACCTGCGGGTCGTAACGTCGCCCGCGGTCGGTCAGGATAAACAGCCTCGCCTCGGATTCGCTCAGCGCCACGTTGGTCACGGTACCGCGCTGCAAGCCCTCAAAGTCACGCGCCACCGCGATGATGCGCGAGCCGATAGAAATTTTTTCGCCGGCGAGCCGGTCCGGATAACCCATGCCGTCACAGCGCTCGAACTGGCTGCGTATCAGGTGCGCCGCGGCATCGAGCTGGTCGAGCGCCATCAACGCCGCCTCGCCTTTCACCGGGTGCTTGCAAAACGCCGTCTGCTCTTCCTGGCTGAGGTGCGCAAACGGCCGCTTGAGCAGGCGGTCGGGCAGCGACAGTTTGCCGATGTCGCGCAACAGCGCGGCGACCACGACATCTTGCTGCTCGGACTCGGACAGATTGAGCCGCAGCGCGATACGCCGCGCCATATCGGCGATGCGGCGCGACTGCCCGCTGGTATCGCCCTGGCGCAGTTCTATCAGGTTGGAGAAAACGGCGATGGACGCGGTGAAATTTCTCTTCAGCTTGTTGTGCGCGAGCGTCAGCGAAGTGATGGCCTTTTGCAGCGAGGCCGTGCGTTGCACCACCACATCCTCGAGCCCGGCGTTAAGCGCCTTGAGCTCAAGGTTTTGCTCTTTAGTCAGCGCCTCGAGTCTGGCCTTGTCGCGCGCCAGTCCGCGCACCTGCAGGGCCTGGCGCACCAGCAGCAGCACATCGCCGTCGCGCCAGGGCTTGGCAATATAGCGGTAGATTTCGCCGCGATTGAAGGCGGCAATGGTGCCCTTGATATCTTGCACGCCGGTGAGCAGGATGCGTATGGTCGCAGGCCAGCGCTCGCGCACAGCGGCCAGAAACTCCGCGCCGTCCATGTGCGGCATGGTCAGGTCAGAAATCACCAGGTCCACTTCCTGCGCCGCGAGCAATTCAAGCCCCTTCTCGCCGCTGTCCGCCGTCAGCACCTCGAAGCCGTGCGAACGCAGCATCTTCGACATCAGCGTGATCACGCCGGGTGTGTCGTCAACCAGCAGCAGCGTCGCCGGCTTTGCCGGTAAATGCTCGCTCAGGTGTACGTTGCCCAGATCCAAGCCTAACTCCGTTTCTCGCCTTGTCGTTTTGATGGCGGCGCAGCGCGCCGGTATCGCAACAGGCTTAAAAAATCTTTTTTATCCACAATTTTTCCCACGTTTCTTCCGCGCTTTTTGCGCGCCTTTTACACCGCTTATGCACGCACATTGTTTGCATGCAACTACGCTGCGCGCACCTGCTCATAGTGCGAGCTCACGCAGCCTTACTGCCCTGCCGCGCAAGGCAAGGCGTAATGCCACAAAAGACTTATCGGCAAGATGCGCGAAAACCTGAGGGGAGCCTCGGAAAAAACAGGGGGAATGCAGCGAAGAACCACGGCCGCCGCGGGTGTCCGCGCATTCGCCCCACCCCGGCGCGCCACAAAACACTGCAATCCAATGCAATCGGCCGAGGGCAGATTGGTCTGTCGGTGGGGTGTATTACGCGTGCGCATTACTAACTTTTTCCCACCTTATTGCCACGCTATTGCCACCCTATTGCCACGCTACTAGTGTGTCAGCACCCGCCCCGGCCGTGCGCCGGTGGAACGGCCATCGCGCCAGACGATGGCGCCGTTGACGATGACCGTATCGATGCCGTGCGCATTGGCAATGGGCGCCTCATAGGTGGCCGCCTCGGCGACGGTGTCGGCATCAAACAGGGTCAGGTCGGCGTAGGCGCCCTCCTTCAACACGCCCCTGTCCTTGAGGCCAAAGTTCTTCGCCGTCAGCCCGGTCATCTTGTAGACGGCTTTTTCCAGCGGAAACAAACCGAGCGTGCGGCCGTAGTGGCCCAGTACGCGCGGAAAACTGCCCCACAGGCGCGGATGGGGCGCCGCATCGTGCGGCA
>CAMDRY010000420.1 GCA_945906975.1 Bordetella parapertussis
ATCCATAAAAGCGTATAGCCGTCAGGTTGCGAACGCGCCACCGCGTCCATGCCGATGTTGCCGGTGGCACCGGCACGATTCTCCACCAGCACGGGTTGACCGAATTTCTGGCTCATCGGTGCGGCAAATATGCGCGCCACCACATCCAGAGGCCCGCCGGGTGGAAAAGGCACCACCATGCGCACCGGTTTATCGGGGTAGCTCTGCGCCCACGCGGGGAGCGCTGCAAGCAACAAGGAGAGTATTAGAACGAGTTGGCGCATCGGCATCCTTCATTGCATCAGTCGATGGGGCGATCAGAGAATGTGGCCCTTATTCGAGCCCCTGAAAATTCATGATTTTAACTATACCCGCCCAGAGCGCCTGGTTGCGCTGCATGCGCTCCAGCACCTCGCTGGGGCCGGCCACCAGAGGATCCTGACCCAGCTTTGCAACCGCGGCGCGGAACGTTTCGCTGCGGGTCTGCGCGACCATCGCATTGCTGACGCGCCTCACCAGTTCGGCGGGCGCCTTGGCCGGCGCCGAGACAATAAAGTCTCCTTCTGCAACAACATTGGCAAATCCCAGTTCGCGAAAGGTGGGGATCTCGGGTGCCGCTTTCAATCTGGCCTGACCCGAGTGCGCCAGAATGCGAATGCCACCTGAGCGGGCTTGCGCCGCTGCGGTCGCGTAGGCGGTAATTGCGCTGGAAATCTGATTGCCCAGCAGATCCTGCATCGCAGGGGCGCCTCCTTTGTAAGGGATGTGGTTATATTCAATGCCGGCATCGCGGCCCAGCATGGTGCCCAGAAATTGTTGCGGCGTTCCCAGGCCCGGCGTTGCAAATGCCGCGGTGCGCGGATTGGCCTTGCACCATGAGATGAACTGCGCCAGCGTCTCATGGCCCGCCTTGGCGTTCACCGCGAGCGCATAGGGGCTGCTGGTCAATCCGGCCACCGGGACGAAATCGTTGAACGAGTCGTAGCTGAGTTTCTTGTAGACCAGCGGATATAGGGTCAGCAATTCTATAGACAGGAGCATCATCGTGAGTCCGTCTGGTGTGGCTGCCTTGGTGGCCTCTATGGCTATGATGCCAGCGGCGCCGACTCGATTTTCGACAATGACATTCCATCCGTGCGCAGCGCGCAGGGCTTCGGCCAGTACACGCGCAATCAGATCGGGCCCCGCGCCGGCGGAGCCCACCAGGATCCGCAGAGTCCCTGGGAGCGTTCCGGCATCCTGCGCGTTCGCCATGCGCATTGGTGCCGCCATTGCCAGTGTGCTTGCCGCGACACTGCCGCAAATGATTCGGCGACGGGTGGTTTGCCGCAGGGGATTCGTCATATCGCTACTCCAGTTTGATTTGGCTAGGCAAAGAGATTGAAATAGTTACAGAACTTTTATCTAGTGTCTATCATGGCCGTTCTTTGGCGCGACGCGTGTCAGTGCCAAAGCCGCCTGGAGGCAATCCTCGCTCCCTCGGCGAGTGCCTGCAGCTTCGCCCACGCGACGCTGACGGGGATCTCGCTGTTGCCCGCGTTCGAGGCGAAGCCGCAGTCGTTACCCGCGATGATGTTCTCCCGACCGGCTGATTTTGCCCAACGTTCGATGCGTTCAGCGACGACCTCGGGGTGCTCGACGATCGGACTGGAGTGTGTCACGACACCCGGAATGAGAACCTTGCCCTCAGGCAGCTTGAACCGCAGTGGTACGCTCCATTCGTGCTCATGCCGCGGATTGGCGGCTTCGAAGGAGTACGCGCCTGCCTTGACTTTGAACAGCAGGTCGATGCCCTGCTCCAGCTGCAAATCGTTGACGCGCGGCCCGAAGTTGACGCCGTAGCAGGTGTGAAAGCGAATTCTGTCCTCTGGCAGTCCGCGCAGCGCATGGTTGAGCAACTCGACGCGCGTTTCGCCCCACTTGCGAAAATCGGCCATGCTCCATTCGCGATTCATGTCCCATTCGCTGAACAGGGCAGGGTCGTCTATCTGCAGGATCAAACCTGCGTCGAGGATGGCCTGGTATTCGACTCGCATCGCATCACCGAAGGCGAGCTGGAAGGTTTCGGCATTGAGGTAGTACTCGTTTTTCGCCACTGACAGCGGGGAGGTGGCTGACATGAAGCCCTCTTTTGCGCCGTTCGCCGCCATTGCCGTCTTTAGATTGACGATGTCGCGCTGGATTTTCGCTTGTCCTGTATAGGCAATCGGCGCGACGCACACGCGTGGCGCAATGCGAATGGCATTGGCAAACGGATTGTTATCGAGAATTGCTTTGTAGAAATCCGGGAACATCTGCGCGTCGCGGCCACCGGTACCAAGTGGTCGCGTGAGCACCGGCACGCCACCCGGTGGCACGCGGCGCTCGAACCCGCTCAAGCGCTCGCTCACGTCGGCGTGAACGTTGGCTTTGCCGCACTCGCCATCGTTTACCGCATCGATGCCCGATGCGACCTGGCGCGCCACGATTGCGGTGATCTCCTTCGCAACAGAAGCGTCTAACCCGGATTCATCGGCGAGCTTTCCTTCCTCCTTCTCACGCATGGCCTCCAGTATCGAAGGCAGGCGCGGCAGGCTCCCGGTGTGGGTGGTCAGGATACGGTCGGTGCTTTGTTGCATTGACTGCGCTCCATTTATCGACAATTTCTTAATTCATGACAAAAACGTGGCTCTTGCGAGCCTGTCACGTTTTTGGGAATGATCAATAATTCATTGGGTTTGCCCGGCAGCTTGGTGTGGCGTTACTTCATTGCCGCCAACGACGTGCGGAAAGCCGCGATTACCGAATCGTGATTCGGGCAATCTGCACACCCTCAGCCGTCTTGGCACCCTGCACCCGCACCTTGGTCCCGGCTTTGACCATGCTTCGGTCAGCGGGAACAATGGCAATGACGGGAACACCCGGATCGAGGATCAGTTCGGATTCACCCCCCGCAAATTTGACCTTGATGTTATTGCTGCCACCGACGATCGCCGTGCCGGTGACAGTGGCATTGGTCATCGTCCGGTTGGGCCCGTCTTTCATCGGGAATTGACCTTCAAAGGAGCCACGCATAGCCTCTGGAAATATCCGCAGTTCGGTGGAGTGCAGCTTGCCGTCCTCTTTGCGCACAGCGGCAGATGCGATGAAATCATTGGGCTTGATGTCGGCTAGCGTCACAGCCTTGTTCTGAAGAACCAGCAGATTGGGCGCAAGCCGGAAGGTTTCGATCGCACCGCCGTCTTCGCTGGTGAGGGTGATCGAAGCCGCGTCGATCGAATTCACCGTGGCGTTGATCGCGAAGGCATTCGGGCTTTGCGCCATCACCGGGGCGGTGAAGAGCGTCATGCACATTCCAAGTATCAGGGCTGATCGCATCGCAGGTTTCCTTGTTACATTCAAGGCACGGTTTGCACCTGCATTATCTAACCACATTTGGAGCGGACATTCATCTGGTCAACAAGCCTGTCCAATACAGTATGCATCGAT
>CAMDRY010000421.1 GCA_945906975.1 Bordetella parapertussis
TCGTTGAACGAGGTATGCGGCGTAAAGCGCGCGCGGCCGCTGTCCGAGTCGTAGACCTTAAACACCAGCGCCTCGTCGCGATGCATATGCGGAAAATAAACCCAGCGGTGCGCCGGGTTGTGGCGCAGGCGGTAAGTCTGGCCGATGCGATGCGGGTAGCGCCGCTCGGAAATAACCAGGTCCTCAAACACCACGCTGCGCGCATCGGCCACCGCCAGCGGGTTGGCGACAATCGGCAGCTTGATGGCGCGCCAGACCTGGATAATGGCGAAGCGCCCCTGCAACAGGACATCAGCCTCGTCCGGCAGCACTTCGCGCAGGCGTTGCGGACCCGACCACTCGGTGTAATCGTTGTGCGCCGCGAGTACCGGCTCGCGCAGCAGCTTCGCTTCGCGCTCGGTTTCATCGCCCGAGCGCAGGGTGTGATCGAACACCACCACGCGTTTCGCGCCCGAACGCGCCTTGATGAGGGCGATCACCTCGGGGTAATAGACCGCTTGCAACGCAGCCTGATCAAAAAAATCCGTCACCGCGGTGGCGTGCGGTGTCAGCACAAAGCCCGATGTATCGATGGAAAACGTCGCCGGATCGGCGCCCGACCGCGCGCGCCCGTCGCGAATGCGCATAGGCCGCGCCTCGTAGCTGCCGCTGCCGCGCCGGTGAATGTTGCCCGGACCGAAAGTCTCGTTAACGAGCTTCTCGCCGCTATCCATGGCGTAGGTGATGTCGGCGCTGATGTCGGCGGGTGCGGTATTAACGGCCATAGCGGCGGCGGCGCTCAAGCCCGCTCGGCGTGCTGCGGCAGGCCGTCGCAAATCTCGTCCCACTCGGCCTTGGAGCCGACGTAGATGTGGAAGGCCGGCTTGGCACTGATGGTCGTGTCTAGCGTACCCAGGCGCAGGCGTATCAACTCCGGCGCCGACTGGCGCTGGCTGTAAATGGGCGAGCCGCAGTTGCGGCAAAAGTGGCGCACCAGATCGTCGGAGGATTTGAACCCGCCCAACGCGTCCTTGCCGCTGATCAGGGTGAAGGCCGAAGTTTTGATCGGCGCATTGGTGCCAAACGCCGTGCCGTTGGACTTGCGGCATTTTTTGCAGTGGCACTTGATGACAGTGTCAATGTCACCCTCGACCTGGTAGGTGATGCTGCCGCACAGACAACTTCCCTTGAGCATATGAGCCTCCGTTTCACAGAATAATTCTCAAAAACTGCGGTCATTGCGAGCGCAGCGAAGCAATCCCGTCGCCCTTGCGCGCACGCCTGCGATACCACGAGATTGCTTCGCTGCGCTCGCAATGACTGCACTACATGCCTACTGCGCACCGCCCTTTTGCACACCGGCCGCCTCGACCAATGTCTTTATTTTCGGCTCGGGCTTCCAGTAGCCAGGGCCCTTGAGGAACTTGCCGTTGCCATCGTAAATCGGCTTGCCATCGGCACCGAGCTTGCTCTCGTTACTGTCCATGATGACATCGAGCACCTGCTCCAGGGGCAATCCGTATTTGAGCGCCTCGGAGCGGCAGTAAACCATCACATCGCCCAGAAGATCGGCAATGGCCACCAGCACGTCAGCCGGTGCGGCGCCTTGTTCGACCATCGCTGCTATAGCGTCAATTTCATGCACTTCGTCGAGCAAGGTGGCCTTGAACTTCACCAGGCGCTCGGCGACGTTGGAGGGCAGCGTCGGCTGCGTGTTGGCGGGGAGTTTGTACATGGCGTTCATCAGCGCAATGCGCTGGTTAAAAGGCTTGGGCATGGATATTCCAAAAAATGAAAATGGGGCGAAACCCCATTATCCCAGTTATGCGCGCCACGTTTTACAGGCGCGGGCCGCTGCCGCGAACGGCCCGCGGCACAGCGGCACAGGTGCACAGCGGCTGAAAACCCGCTACAGACGGCTTTTTCCAGTCGATGTGCACCTGAAACCTAATCGAAACTGACGATCTCGACCCAATTAGCGCCCTTGCCCGCGGGCGCCTTGCCCGTGAGTTTGAGCGCGCCGCTGGCCTGATCAATGGCATAGACCGACACCGTGTCCGACTTCTCGCCGCTCACCACCATAAAGCGCCCGCCGGCGTCGATGGCAAATCCGCGAGGCTGCTTCTCGGTGGGCGTGCTCGACAGCAAGCACAGCCTGCCGCTGCCGGCATCGACGCTGAATGCGCCAATGCTGCTGCTGGCGCGCTCGGAGATATAGAGGAAGCTGCCGTTGGGGGTGAGATGAATGTCGGCCGCCCAGATGTCATTGTCGGTGTTGCGCGCCGGCACACCGGGCAGGCTGACGCCACCGCGTGGCGCCCCCGGATTCAAATGGGTGTCGGCCGGCAGCCCGGAGACGGAAAATAGTTCACGCAACACACCGGTATCGGTATCAATGGCAAAGGTCGTCACCGCGGCTGTAAGTTCGCTCAGCACATACAGAAACTTATTGTCATTGGCGATGACAAAGTGACGCGGTCCGGTCATCGGCTTCATCAGTGCAATCGCCGGCGTGCTCGATGTCAGGCGCCCCGAGCCGGCGTCAAAGCCAAACTGGAAAATCTGGTCGTTGCCAAGGCTGGCAAGGTAGGCAAAGCGGTTGCTGTTGTCAACGCGTACGCAGTGCGCGTTACGGCCGACCGGGACCACCTGCAGCGCTTCGGCGGCGACGCGGCCATCCGCGCCGATGGCATTGACGCTGACCAGATTGCCAGCATAGGACGCGCCGAGCAAATAGCGTCCGGTCTTGTCGAGCGAGATATAGGGGAAACTCTCGGCCAGCGGCGAAGTCGCCAGCAGCGTCAGTGCGCCATCGGCTTTGTTGATGCTGTAGGCATACACCGAAAAGGGCTTGCTGCGCGATACGGCGTAAAGCACGCCTTTGTCCGGGCTCACCGCCATAGGCATCACGGCCTTGCCCGCTCGGGTGCGCGCACCCGGCGCAAGCGTGCCATCAGCCTTCAGCGTATAGCTCCTGATATCGCCGTCGTCGCCGTTTGAAACATAAACATAGCTTGTCGCCGGCGCGCCGCTGCTCATTGATGCCCCTGCCATCCCTGCTGCCACAGTGCTTCCCCTTTAAAAATCAAGAGCAGGCTGGTGCCCGCTCTTTCCCGACCTTCCGTTTTTTGTGTTTCGCTTTGCCTTAGACAGGCCTCGCGGACACCCGCATACGATGGCGGATCGGACCGCGGCGCGGGGCGCCGCAGCCGGTCGCGTTACAGCGAAATGGTGATCTTGCCAATATGCTCGGCGCGCTCGATTTTGCGAAACGCCTCGGCGGTCCGCGCCAAGGGGAAGGTCGAGTCGATGACCGGATGCAGTTTGTGCAGCGTCATGGCGCGCAGCATGGCCTCGAAGCGTTCGCGCGAACCCACGGCGATGCCCTGCACACGAACCATGGGCCCCAGCAACTGACGCACATTGATGGTCGCCTCCTGCCCCGCGACAAAGCCGATCAC
>CAMDRY010000422.1 GCA_945906975.1 Bordetella parapertussis
CAGGCCGTGGGTGTGATCGGTGACAGCCGTTCAAGCGAAAATCCATGTTCGGCTGAAGGTATGGCCAAGAAGAAACAGGCAAGCGGCAGGCTTGGCTGGGGCAGTATCCCGGTCAGGCCCGGATCCGTGCATCGCATTCGCGATTTAGCGGACCCGACGGCTTCCCGTCGGGACATCAGTAAGGGCATCAAGAACGTTCCCGGAGTTGCTTGCACATCGCAAAAAGCAGCCCGGCATTCCACAGGAGGAGATCAGTATGAAACCGATGGCAAAGCTGTTTGCCGCTGCGGCATTCGCCGCCTGCGCTGCGACGAGTTCCGTCGCGCACGCCCAGGACTTTCCCAACAAGCCGATACGCATCATCGTGCCCTATGCGCCCGCGGGCAATATTGACATCACGGCGCGCACGCTGGCGCCGGCCTTTGGTGAGGCGTTGGGCCAGACCATCATCGTTGAGAACCGCACCGGCGCGGGTGGTTCGATCGGCACCGGCGCGGTGGCCAAGGCCGCGCCCGACGGCTACACGCTGCTGCTCGGTTCTAGCGGCACCATTACCGCAGGTCCGGCCGTGTACAAGGCCCTGCCTTATGACACGATGAAGGACCTGATACCGATTGGTGCGATACAGGCGGTGCCGTTGCTGCTGACCGCCGCACCCAAGGCGCCGATCGGCAATTTCAGGGAATTTATCGCCTACTCGAAGTCCAAGGGCAGCCCCATTACCATGGCCTCCTCGGGCAGCGGCACATCCAATCACCTGGCGCTTGAAATGCTGGCACGCGATGCAAAAATCGCGCTGACCCACGTGCCCTACAAGGGCAGTGGCGCGGCATTTTCCGATCTGCTGGGCAGCCAGGTTGAAACCATGATGGACCAGGTTTCGGCTTCGATTGAACACATCCGCAGCGGTCGACTGAAGGCCATCGCGGTGACCTCGCTCAAGCGCTCCCCGCAGCTGCCCAACGTACCCACACTCGATGAGTTGGGTGTCTCCGGATTTGAGGCAACGACCTTCACCGGATTGTTCGCGCCGGCCGGCACGCCACCGCTGGTGATTGAAAAGCTGCAGGGGGCATTGAAAAAGGTGCTCGCGCTGGAGGCAGTTCGCGAGCGTTACCGCAGTTTTGGTGTCGAGATGATGGACATGAGTGCGGCCGAGTTCGCGACTTTCGTGCGCGCCGATGCCGAACGCTGGCGCAAGGTGGCGCGCGAAGCCAATATCGTTGTGGAGTAAGAGCCATGAATGCAGACACCAAGCCCGTCGCCCACGGCGGTGCCGATGTGCTGGCGCCCGATGCGCGCCTGCGCGCGCCAAAACGCGCCTTGCCGGCGGGAACCATAGACTGCCATGCGCATATCTTTGACCAGTTCGAGCGTTACCCGCTGGCGCCGGGTCGAAAATACATGCCGCCGCTGTGCAGTCGCGAGGCCTGGCTCGCGCTGCATGCCGCGCTTGGCGTTGCGCGCGGCGTGCAGGTGCATGCCACGCCGTATGGTTTTGATAATTCGATCACGCTGGATTTCCTTGCCGAACACCGCGGCCGTTTCGCCGGCGTGGCGGCGATCAATGCCGATGTGAGCGAGGCCGACCTGCAGCGTCTTGATACCGGCGGATTCAAGGCGGCGCGCCTGATGGACCAGTTCCCCAACGGTGCCACAACACGCGATCTTGAGGCCATTGCCAGGCGCGTCGCGCCCTACGGCTGGCACATCGAAATCAACATTGCCAGGGCCGCCGACTGGGTCGATCTAGAGCCGCGCTTGCGCGCCTGCCCGGTGCCGCTGGTGTTCGACCACCTTGGCCGTGTGCGTGGCAGCGAGGGCGTCGATTCTCCCGGTTTCAAGGTGATACGGCGCCTGCTCACAGAGCGCGACGACTGCTGGACAAAAATCTCCAGCTGGTACCGCCTGTCCGATGACGGCACAAAAAATTACGACGATATGCGCCCCCTGGCGCAGGCGCTGCTGACGGACCGGCCTGAGCGCTGTGTCTGGGGCACCAACTGGCCACATCCCGGCCTGAGCAGCTTCATGCCCAACGACACCGACCTGCTCGACTTGCTTGAGAGCTGGCTGCCGAATGAAGCGGTGCGCGTGCCGCTGTTTGTCACCAACGCCGAAAAGCTTTATCGCTTCTGACCGGGGCGGCAACGCCCGCCATCCTTAATTCCCATCACAGGTTCATCCCCATCCCATGCAAACCATAGAAGCCTCCTCCTTTTCCATCGACGCGCTGAAGCTGGTCGAGCGCCCCAAACCCGTACCGGCGCGCAATGAAATCCTGCTGCGCATGCGCGCCGCCAGCATTAATTACCGCGACCTGGCGGTGCTCTCGGGCAAGTACATGCCCGCACTGCCCATGCCTTATGTGCCGCTGTCAGACGGTTGTGGCGTGGTCGAGGCGGTGGGCGAGGGCGTCACCCGCTTCGCCGTCGGCCAGCGCGCCATTCCGCTTTATACGCAGGGCTGGCACGCCGGTATGCCCACCGTAGAGCTGCGCACCAAGCGCACGCTGGGTGCGCCGCTGCCGGGCGTGCTGCAGGAATATTTTTGCGTTCCCGGCGATGATGCCGTGGCTGCGCCCGATTATCTTTCCGATATCGAGGCGGCGACCTTGCCGATTGCCGCGTTGACCGCCTGGACGACGCTGATCGAGGGTGGCATCAAGGCCGGCAGCACTGTGCTGGTGATGGGTACCGGCGGCGTGGCGCTGTTTGCGCTGCAGTTTGCACGCTGCTTTGGCGCCCGCGTGATTGCGCTGACCTCGACCGATGCCAAGGCTGCGCTGCTGAAGAAGATGGGCGCCGATGCCGTGGTCAATTACCGCAGCACGCCGGACTGGGAAGTTGCGGTGCGCGCCGCCACCGGCGGCCTCGGTGTTGATATCGTCGTGGAGACCGTGGGCAACACGCTGGGCAAGTCGCTCACGGCAACCGCCTTTGGCGGATTTGTCGGCGTGATCGGCTTTGTCGCGGGGCAGGAGGCGACCATCAATGTGCGTCAGTTGCTGGGGCCCATGGTTCGTGTGCAGGGCATCGCCGTGGGTTCGCGCGAACGCTTCGAGGCCATGCTGCGCGCCATGACGTTGCATAAACTGCATCCGGTCATCGACTCGACCTTCCCCTTGGCGCGGACCGCCGAGGCGTTTCGCAAAATCGAGCGCGCCGAGCATATTGGCAAGATCACCATTTCGCTGTAACGCGACAGGCTGCGGCGCCCCGCGTCGCGGCCCGATCCGCCATCGTATGCGTGTGTCCGCGAGGCCTGTCTAAGGCAAAGCGAAACACAAAAAACGCAACATCGAGAAGGAGCGGGCACCAGCCTGCTCATGATTGTTAAAGGGGAAGCAATGTGGCAGCAGGGATGGCAGGGGCATCAATGAGCAGCGGCGCGCCGGCGACAAGCTATGTTTATGTTTCAAACGGCGACGACGGCGATA
>CAMDRY010000423.1 GCA_945906975.1 Bordetella parapertussis
ACGGTCGTTCTGGTTGCGCACCACAATCGAGTTTCCGGCGTAGAACTTCTCATACAACATGTGCCTGCCGGCGAATTCCGTGCCGGTGAGATCCCAGGCGAGTTTGTAGAGTTTCAAACGGTCTATTGCCTCGATAGAGGGGGTGGACCACCATTTCTCGAAGCGCTTGCGCAGCGCTGGGTCTTCGATGACATCGACCGAGGCAGGCATTTGCAGCGGGATTCCGCCGAGCAGGGTGCGTAGCAAATCGATGATCTCGGTATGGTTCTCCTGGCACCAGTTAAGCGCCGCGTACATGAAGCGCCGGTTGGGTGTGGCGAACCCTTCGGGCCAGGATTCCCAGGCTTCGATCTGGCCGCACACCATGCCGCCTATGGTAGCCTCTAGCGCGGCGATGCGGCCCAGCAACTCCCTCACTGCGGGAATTTTCGCGACACCATTCGCTTGCGTGATGCGGCTGGCCAATCCTGCGATCAATCCCATCTTCGCCCAGAAGCGCACATTCGATTGGTGATTGGCGTAGCAGTTTGAGGCGGTCTCGGTGTAGATGCGCCGCGACCAGGCGGCGTTGTTGTGCAGAAACACGCGCTCCCATGGCACACGCACGCGATCGCATACCAGCACGCAGTCGGATTCGTCGAAACGCCAGGAAAGCGGGTAATCCTCCTCATGGCGCACGTCGCGCGCGTAGGGCTCCCGCGACCACAGCGTCACGCCGGGGGAATTTACCGGTAGCGCGCAGGTGATGCTTTCGCGGTTGAATTTGTCGTCAATCGGCGTGAGGTTGCCGACCCAAATTTCATCGGCGTAGACCGCGCCGGTGGCGAGCATTTTCATTCCGGAGAGGGTCACACCCTGCGCATCTTCATCGACCACCTGAAGGCTGGGGTCTTCACGCTCCTGGCCAGGAAATAGCTCGGTGCTTCGAAGTCCTGTTGGAGGGACCACGGCAAAGCACACATACAAGTCGTTCGCTCTGGCGTAGTGGTAGTACTTCAGCAGATTGTCGCCAAAGCCTGCATGGAGGTCGTTCAGCACCGAGTGGCGTGTTGCCATGCCCGTGATCAGGCCCGCGACGTGATCGGGCGAGCGCCCGATCAGGCCATAGGTGAATTCGGCGATTGCTTTGATCGCGTGCATGCGCCGGGTGAGGTCGTCGCGGTTACGGCAGCGCAGCCAATACATGCTGTGGCGTTCGCCGTCTTCCTCGAAGGTCAGTTCACCCCGCTTCGCGGGATCGGCCTTCATGTCGTACAAGTCTGCAATGGTCTGCGCGCCACGCATGAAAGCCGGGTGTGCGGTGACGTCGCTGACTTTTTCGGAACCGACGTACACGGTGCGACCGTCGCGTAAGTTCTCCAGTTTTTGTTTGCCTGTCAACAACATGTTCGGTTCTCCAGGGTTTGCATTTTGCGGCGCAAGTAAAACACAATTCATCCCGGCGAGTCGCTCGTATCGGAGGAAGCGGTGATGCCTTTACGCAGTCTATAGAGGGTAGAACCGTTATCATTGGCGCGCCCGCAAGCTGGGCGCTCGCCACATCCTGGAGACCTCATGAAACATTTTATTCGAACTGCAATCCTTGTCTGTTGGGTCGCCGTGCCCATTGCCGCGGTTGCGCAGGCCTATCCTGCGAAACCGCTGCGCATGGTGCTTGCGCTCGGCGGTGGCGGTGAAACGCTTGCGCGTTTCATCGGCCAGAAGATGAGCGATTCGATGGGTCAGCCGGTGATCATCGATCCCCAGCCTGCCGCGGCTGGAGTGGTGGGCGCCAATATGGTGGCCAAGGCCGCGCCCGACGGATATACATTCCTGTACGCTGCGACCAATTCGCAGGTCTACCGCCTGGTGTTATCCAAAAATACTCCTTACGATCCGGTGAAGGATTTCACGCCGATTTCGCGACTGAGCGATGCAGTACTGGTGCTGGCGGTGCCGCCCGGTTCGCCCCTGAGAAATATGCGTGACTTCGTTGAGCAGGCCAAGGGTGGGAAGCTTTTCTACGGCACTTCCGGAGTAGGTACAACGCATCACCTGTCTGCAGAAGTATTGCAACTGGTGGCCAATATCAAACTCACCCACGTGCCATTCAAGGATCCGAATCTGGTGGCAACGGAGATCATCGCGGGCCGTCTGGAGAGTGGCTTCGGTATATTCGGCACCATGTATCAACACCATATTGCCGGCAAGCTGCGCATCATCGCCATCAACAACATCAAGCGTTATGGTCGCACGTCGGACATTCCGATTATTGGCGAGGGCGTTCCCGGCTACGAGCCCCCACCAGGGTGGAATGGATTCTTCGGTCCTGGCAATCTGCCGCGACCCATTGTGCAGCGCTTGAACGTGGAAATTCACAAGGCGTCAACGGCGCCCGATATGAAGGAGCGCTTCGATCAACTGGGTTTTATCATGACACTCTCCACGCCGGAAGAGTTGGCAGAGTCGGTCAAGCTCGACCTGTCGCGCGCGGCAAAACTGGTGAAGGACGCCGGAATACCGGTGGAGTAATCGGCGCCTTTTCCCTTTTTCGCGCTTTTTCGATTATTAGCCGGCGGCGCGCTTCACTCGAGCGATGAAGTCCTGATACGCGATCATCTGGTCGGTCAGGAATTTGCGCGTGACTTCGTCGGTGAGTTTGCCTTCGGGGCTGAATTTGCTGACCGCGGATCCGATAAATACCTCGGGTTTCACCAGCAATTGCGCGCCCAGGCCAATCAGAATGCGGCGCAGATCGAGTTGACCGCGCACGCCGCCCACAGGACCACCGGTGCAGCTTAGTATGGCGGCAGGCTTGTTGGGGAAGGGTTGGTCTTTCAAGCGCGAGAGCCAGTCGATCAGATTTTTCAAAGGCGCGCCCACCGACCAGTTGTATTCGGGGGAGGCTATCAACAGGCCATCGGCTGCTGCGATCTGGTCGCGCAGGCGGGTGACTACGGCGGGCCAACCCTGGTCCTGTATATCTTGATTGTAGATGGGGAGTTCGGAATAATTGGCAATGGTCATCGTCATGCCCTCTGGCATCTGTTCGCCGGCGGCTTTCAGCGCCGCTAGGTTGAGGGATTTGGCGCGCAGGCTGCCGCAAAGTCCGAGAATTGAGTATGTGCCCATGAGTTTTACCAATATTGCAAAACCCGGATTATGCCGTGATTTCTGGCGATTGACGACAAAGTGGAGGTCTTACGGATTCCTCTATGTGGCACATCCCAGGTATAGCTACACCGCGCAAGCCACAGCGTCTTCGTAATTGCACTGGCTGGTTTTTTCGGACGGAAAAATATTTCTCTCCTCGACCCATTTGTGCGTGGTTTCGTACAGGTCACGGGTATAGGGCTCGAACACGATGCGCTCGCCCGGACCGAATCGCCGCACATCCACCAGTTTGGCATGCCGCTCAGGCAATTCGTTCATATAGAAATGGGTATA
>CAMDRY010000424.1 GCA_945906975.1 Bordetella parapertussis
TCGGTGTTCAATGCAGCGAAACAAATCGCGCCACGCTTCGGGATCATTGCCCCCAATGATTCGTTGATGAAGGAAGCCAACGACGTGATGGACTTCTATGGTGTCCGGAATCGGCTTGCGCACATGGAGCCGCTGAATGTGCAATTGCCAGAAGCCCACGATAGCGGTGATGAATTGCTCAAGCGCGCCGTGGACATCGCCCGGCACTGCAAGGAGAAAGGCGCAGGGGTGATCATCCCCTTTGGCATGGCTCTGGTGCCCACACACCTTCGCACTGAAGACATACGCGCCGGGGCCGGCATTCCGGTGTTGAATCCGGCGCAGATCGGCATTCGCGAGGCCGAAATCATCATGGAAGCCGTGGCCTGATGCCACAGGTTGTTGATGTGGTGGTAGTGGGGGCTGGATGCGCTGGCCTCTGTGCCGCCGTCGAAGCCGCGGAACTGGGCTTGTCGGTGGTAGTGGTCGAGAAGCTGGAATCCTCGTTGTTGAATTCCACCGTCGCATCCGGAGGTTATTTCGCCTTCGTTGACACCGACCTGCAACGCCGGCAACGCATCCTCGATTCCGAGGCCGCGTTCCGCCAGGACATGGCGATGACGGGCGGCGGGAAGTCCGATCCCGCACTGATCGACCTTTTTCTCGCGCATCAGCTGGATACTTACTATTGGCTGCAGGAGCGGGGAGTCAATTTCTCGCAGGTGGAAATGGGTATAGGCATGAACGTGCCACGTTGTCATGCCAGTGACGGGCAACGTGTCGTGGAAATGCTGTCGCGCGTTGCCAGGAAGTTGAAATTGGAAATTCGCTATCAATGGCCGGCAAAGTCTTTGACGCGCGATGGCAAAGGATTCGGCGTATCCGGGCCGGACAATGAGGTCATTTGCGCGCGTGGCGGCGTGATACTTGCCACCGGCGGCTTTTCCCGGAACCCCTCGCTGCTTGCACGTCTGGCGCCCGGACTGGAGCGTGTGCGAATTGTCGATGGCGGCCTGGGCAGCAATGGCGATGGGTTAGCCATGGCCGAGGAGCAGGGCGCGCAGCTTTGCAGCATGGAGAGTGTCAAGCCCAACTTCTATGCCTACGCCTTCCGGGACGAGCGCCAGGGTGCGCTGGAGCGATTTCATCACGACGCCCCAGTGGGCATGGTGTATCACCTTGGTGGAATTCTGGTGACGCAATCCGGCCGCCGATATGTTCGGGAGGATCTCAACGCCAAGAGCATTGCTTTGTCTACCCTCAAACTGCCGGAGGCAATGTCCTGGGGAATTTACGACGAATCGGTGCGCCGCCGTGCTGCCGAGGAAAAAACCATTTATATCAATCCGCTCGCCCTGGAAAAATCGCTTCGCGCAGATTCGATCGAGGGTTTGGCGAGCTTGGCGAATATTCCGGCGGATGCGCTGGTCGAAACGGTGAATGCCTATAACGCATCCTGCCGCGCCGGGCACGCCGACCCCATGGGGCGCGAATACCAGACGGCAAAGGTAGGAAAGCTGTTCCCGCTCGAGTCGCCGCCCTACTTTGCATTTGCTACGGCGCCAAATCTCGCGACGACTTTTTCCGGTGTGCGCATTAACAACCGGGTTGAGATTTTGAACCGCGACGGCAAGGCAATCGAGGGTTTGTATGCTTGCGGCGAACTGGTCGGCGGGTTCCACGGAATGAACTTCATGACCGGCGCGGGATTAAGTCAGGCGGCAATCTTTGCAAGAGTGGCGGCGCAACACATCGCTAAATCGCGACGCGAATTATGAACAATAGCAAGTTGAGGAGAAGGTTATGAGAAACATGCGCGATCTGATATTGTTTTTTCCGATAGTCGTTTCACTGTCGTTCGGTTGGGCGAGTACCGCGATGGCGCAGGCTTGGCCGAACAAGCCCGTCAAAATCGTCGTCGGATTCGGACCCGGCGGCACGGCGGACGTGCTCGCGCGGCTGCTGATCCCTGATCTCGCGAAGGTCTTCGGTGAGCAGTTCATCGTAGAGAACAGGCCGGGCAGCGGTGGCGCGGTCGGGTCCGCAGCGGTGGTGCGTGCCGAGCCGGATGGGTACACGCTGCTGATCGGGGGCGCGGGACCGCACTTGGTGGGGCCCGCGGTGAACAAGAATATTGAGTATCGGACGATGCGCGATTTCACGCACATCGCAATGATCGCTGGTGACAGTGCCATGCTTGCCGCGAGTCCGTCGCTCGGGGTGAATTCGTTGGCGGACCTGATAAAAATGGCTCGCGACAAGGACGTGACTGTCGGTACCCCGGGGGTTGGGTCTCAGGGGGACCTGATCGTGGCATTGATCAACCAGACGCTCAAGATCCGCCTGGCGCCAGTGGCTTACAAGGGCGCGGCAGAGGCGATGCAGGACCTGATCGGCAATCATGTCTCGTTGGCGATGCAGCCGGCGATATCGGTTGGAGGTCATGTCCAGGCGCGAAAGGCGGTTGGTTTGGGGGTGACTTCACCGGCGCGTAATCCCGTTTTCTCCAGTGTGCCGACATTCGCGGAACTCGGATATCCGCAGATCCGTGGTACCGCGTGGTTCTGGCTCACCGGGCCCGCCAATTTGCCGGCTCCGCTGGTGGATCGCCTCAACCGCGAAATCAGGAAAATAGTCGATTCGCCGAACATAGAAAAGCAGTTCGCCAAACTCGCTCTGCTGAAACTGGATCTCGACGTGCCGGCTTTGAACAAGTTCCTGGCGGACGAAGTCGCCCTTTGGGGGGGGCTTGCGGAGAAACTCGGCGTCACTGTCCAGTGATAGGTGCATGTGCCGCGACGACATATTCGTGGCGTTCTCGATTCGAGTTGGAGAATCACCAAGAGGAGACATTTATGAAAAGCACTGGAAACCGGATTGAAACCGCGGTCGCAATATTTGCGGCACTCGTTGCCTTCGAGATCAATGCCCAGAGTTATCCCAGCAAACCGCTACGCATGGTGGTTCCATTTCCCCCAGGAGGTCCCGGGGAGGTTATCGCGAGACCCGTTGCCGACGGTTTGCAGGCGGTTATTGGGCAGCCGGTGGTTGTCGATTTCAAACCCGGCGCAGGCGCGATTTCAGGCATGCAGTCTTTGATGAGCGCGCCTGCCGATGGCCATACGCTGTTTGTAGGCAGCAATGTGCTGGTGCTTGCGAAGTGGTTGTTCAAGGATCTTCCCTACGATCCTCAGCGCGATCTGCGCGGCATCGTCGAACTGGCAAACAGCCCCTACCTGGTGCTGGTGTCCTCGTCCTTTCCGGGTTCCACGATCGCCGATCTGATTAAGGCGGCCAAGGCTTCGCCCGGAAAACTTAATTACGCCACCTCCGGGGCCGGTACCCAGTCGCATATTTCGGCTGAAATGTTCAATGATGCGGCAGGAATCAAAATGACCCAGGTCCCATACAAAGGCGCGGGACCCGCCTATCCGGC
>CAMDRY010000425.1 GCA_945906975.1 Bordetella parapertussis
AATCGCGCCACGCTTCGGGATCATTGCCCCCAATGATTCGTTGATGAAGGAAGCCAACGACGTGATGGACTTCTATGGTGTCCGGAATCGACTTGCGCATATGGAGCCGCTGAATGTGCAATTGCCCGAAGCCCACCATAGCGGTGATCAATTGCTCAAGCGCGCGGTGGACATCGCCCGGCACTGCAAAGAGAAAGGCGCAGGGGTGATCATCCCCTTTGGCATGGCTCTGGTGCCCACACACCTTCGCACTGAAGACATACGCGCCGGGGCCGGCGTTCCGGTGCTGAATCCGGCGCAGATCGGCATTCGCGAAGCCGAAATCATCATGGAAGCCGTGGCCTGATGCCCCAGGTCGTTGATGTGGTGGTGGTGGGGGCTGGATGCGCCGGCCTCTGTGCCGCCGTCGAAGCCGCGGAACTGGGCTTGTCGGTGGTGGTGGTCGAGAAGCTGGAATCTTCGTTTTTGAATTCCACCGTCGCATCCGGAGGTTATTTCGCCTTTGTTGACACCGACCTGCAACGCCGGCAACGCATTCTCGATTCCGAGGCGGCGTTCCGCCAGGACATGGCGATGACGGGCGGCGGGAAGTCCGATCCCGCACTGATCGACCTTTTTCTCGCGCATCAGCTGGATACTTACTATTGGCTGCAGGAGCGGGGAGTCAATTTCTCTCAGGTGGAAATGGGTATAGGCATGAACGTGCCGCGTTGCCACGCCAGTGACGGGCAACGTGTCGTGGAAATGCTGTCGCGCGTTGCCAGGAAATTGAAATTGGAGATTCGTTATCGATGGCCGGCAAAGTCACTGACGCGCGATGGCAAAGGATTCGCCGTATCCGGGCCCGGTAACGAGGTCATTTGCGCGCGTGGCGGCGTGATACTTGCCACCGGCGGTTTTTCCCGGAACCCCTCGCTGCTTGCGCGTCTGGCGCCTGGACTGGAGCGTGTGCGAATTGTCGATGGTGGCTTGGGCAGCAATGGCGATGGGTTAGCCCTGGCCGAGGAGCAGGGCGCGCAGCTTTGCAGCATGGAGAGTGTCAAGCCCAACTTCTATGCCTACGCCTTCCGGGAAGAGCGCCAGGGTGCGCTGGAGCGATTTCATCACGACGCCCCGGTGGGCATGGTGTATCACCTTGGTGGAATTCTGGTGACGCAATCCGGCCGCCGATATGTTCGCGAGGACCAGAACGCCAAGAGCATTGCTTTGTCTACCCTCAAACTGCCGGAGGCAATGTCCTGGGGAATTTACGACGAATCGGTGCGCCGCCGCGCCGCCGGGGAAAAAACCATTTATATCAATCCGCTTGCCCTGGAAAAATCGCTTCGCGCAGATTCGATCGAGAGTCTGGCGCGCCTGGCGAATATTCCGGCGGATGCGCTGGTCGAAACCGTGAACGCCTATAACGCAGCCTGCCGCGCCGGGCAGCCCGACCCCATGGGACGGGAATACCAGACGGCAAAGGTAGGGAATCTGTTCCCGCTGGAGTCGCCGCCTTACTTTGCATTTGCCACGGCGCCAAATCTCGCGACTACTTTTTCCGGTGTGCGCATTAACAACCGGGTTGAGATTTTGAATCGCGACGGAAAGGCAATCGAGGGTTTGTATGCTTGCGGCGAACTGGTCGGTGGATTCCACGGAATGGACTTCATGACCGGCGCGGGATTAAGTCAGGCCGCAATCTTTGCAAGAGTGGCGGCGCAGCACATCGCGAAATCGCGAAGCGGGTTATGAACCATGGCGAATTATGAACAATGGCAAGTCGAGGAGAGTGTTATGAGAAACATGCGCAATCCGAAATGGCTTTTTTCGATATTCGTTTTACTGTCGATTGGTTGGGTGAGTACGGCGATGGCGCAGGCTTGGCCGAACAAGCCTGTGAGGATCGTCGTTGGATTCGGCCCCGGTGGCACGGCGGACGTGCTTGCGCGGCTTCTGATCCCGGATCTTGCGAAGGTCTTCGGTGAGCAGTTCATCGTCGAGAACAGGCCGGGAAGCGGTGGCGCGGTCGGGTCTGCAGCGGTGGTGCGTGCCGAGCCGGATGGTTACACGCTGCTGATCGGGGGCGCCGGACCGCACCTGGTGGGGCCCGCGGTCAACAAGAATATTGAGTATCGGACGATGCGCGATTTCACCCACATCGCAATGATCGCTGGTGACAGTGCCATGCTTGCCGCGAGTCCGTCGCTCGGGGTGAATTCGTTGGCGGACCTGATAAAAATGGCTCGCGACAAGGACGTGACTGTTGGTACCCCGGGGGTTGGGTCTCAGGGCGACCTGATCGTGGCATTGATCAACCAGACGCTAAAGATCCGCCTGGCGCCAGTGGCTTACAAGGGTGCGGCAGAGGCGATGCAGGACCTGATCGGCAATCATGTCTCGTTGGCGTTGCAGCCGGCGATATCGGTTGGAGGTCATGTCCAGGCGCGAAAGGCGGTTGGTTTGGGGGTGACTTCACCGGCGCGTAATCCCGTTTTCTCCATTGTGCCGACATTCGCGGAACTCGGATATCCGCAGATCCGTGGTACCGCGTGGTTCTGGCTCACCGGGCCCGCCAATATGCCGGCTCCGCTGGTGGATCGCCTCAACCGCGAAATCAGGAAAATAATCGATTCGCCAAACATCGATAAGCAGTTTGCCAAACTCGCTCTGCTGAAACTGGATCTCGACGTGCCGGCTTTGAACAAGTTCCTGGCGGAGGAGGTCGCCCTTTGGGGCGGGCTTGCGGAGAAACTCGGCGTCACTGTCCAGTGACAGGCGCATGCGCGGCGGCGACCTATCCGTGGCGTTCTCGATTCGAATTGGAGAATCACCAAGAGGAGACATGCATGAAAAGCACTGGAAACCGTATTGAAACCGCGGTCGCAATATTTGCGGCAATCGTTGCCTTCGACATTAATGCCCAGAGTTTTCCCAGCAAACCGCTGCGCATGGTGGTTCCATTTCCTCCGGGAGGTCCCGGGGAGGTTATCGCGAGACCGGTTGCCGACGGTTTGCAGGCGGTGATTGGCCAGCCGGTGGTTGTCGATTTCAAACCCGGCGCAGGCGCGATTTCAGGCATGCAGTCTTTGATGAGCGCGCCCGCCGATGGCTATACGCTGTTTGTAGGCAGCAATGTGCTGGTGCTCGCGAAGTGGTTGTTCAAGGATCTTCCCTACGATCCTCAGCGCGATCTGCGCGGCATCGTCGAACTGGCGAACAGCCCGTACCTGGTGCTGGTGCCCTCATCCTTTCCGGGTTCCACGATCGCAGATCTGATCAAGGCGGCCAAGGCTTCGCCCGGAAAACTTAATTACGCCACCTCCGGGGCCGGTACCCAGTCGCATATTTCGGCTGAAATGTTCAATGATGCGGCAGGAATCAAAATGACCCAGGTCCCATACAAAGGCGCGGGACCCGCCTATCCGGC
>CAMDRY010000426.1 GCA_945906975.1 Bordetella parapertussis
TCAGCGTCACATCCTCGTAGCCCGGATAACCGGACTCGGCCATGGTCGGCACATCAGGGAACAGCGGCGAGCGCTGCAGGCTGGTCACGGCGAGGGCGCGCAGCTTGCCGCCCTTGACGTGCGGGCCGGAGGTGCTGATCTGATCGAACATCAGCATGGCCTGGCCGCCGATCACATCGATCACGGCCTGTGCGCTGCCCTTGTAGAACACGTTAAGCAGCTTCACGCCGGCGCGACTGGCAAAGACCTCGCCGGCCATGTGACCGGTAGAACCATTGCCCGAATTGGCGTTCGTCATTTCGCCCGGTTTGGCCTTTGCCAGGGCCACGAACTCGGCGACTGTGCGCGCCGGCACGCTCGGATGGACCTCCATGAACATCGGCGCCTTGCAGGTAAGCGTGATGGGGGCAAAATCCCTGACCGGGTCGTAGCCGGCATTGGCCGAAATCGTCGGCGCGGTAAAGAAGGTGCTCGAATGCGCCAGCAGGGTGTAACCGTCCGGAGCGGCCTTGGCGACCAATTGCGTGCCCACGATAGAGGCCGCACTCGGCCGGTTTTCCACGATCACCGGCTGGCCCATGCTTTTGGCCAGCTCCGCCGCTACAGTGCGCGCAACAATGTCGACGTTGCCGCCGGGCGCCACCGGCACGATGATGCGTATGGCTTTGCTGGGGTAGTCGGAAACGGCCTGACCGAAGGCCTGGGCGGAGCACAAAGCGGCAGCCAGCAGGGCCGCGGCCGAAAGTGAAAGTGAAAGTTTGCATTTCATTGCCTTCTCCTCATTGATTGACCGCGTGCGCATTCGCATCGCCGCCTTGTTTTTTTACTGCGCCTTGATGCCCGCTTCTTTTACCACCCGCGCCCACTTTTCCGTTTCCTGCTCGATATAGCGCCCGAACTCTGCCGGGGTCATCTGCACCGCCTCGACCGCCTCGGCTTCAAATCGCTTGATCATCTCCGGCGTCCTTTGAATCGCCGTCAACTCCTTGTACAGGCGGTCGCGCACCGCCTGCGGCGTTGCCGCAGGGGCGATGATTCCCCACCAGTTGACCGCCTCGTAACCCGGCACCCCCGCCTCGGCGATGGTCGGCACGTCGGGCAGCGTGGACGAGCGCTTCAAGCCGCCCACGGCCAGCGCCTTTAGCCGGCCTGACTTGATTAGCGGCAGGGTCTGCACCAGGGAACTCAGCATGATCTGGGTGTTGCCCGCCACCACGTCCGCCATCGCCGGCCCACCGCCCTTGAAGGGCACGTTGACGATATCAAGCTTGGCCATATTGACGAACAAGGCGCTGCCCAGATGCTGGAAGCTCCCTATGCCGGCCGAGGCGTAATTGAGCTCGCCGGGCTTGGCCTTGGCCAGCGCAATAAGCTCCTTCACCGAGTTAATCTGCAACTTCGGACTGACGGCAAGCACATTGGGGCCGGCCGCGATCATCGCCACCGGCACGAAGCCCTTGACCGGATCGTAAGGCAGTTTGTAGAGCGAGCCGTTGGCGGCAAAGGCCGACGAAATGAACAGCAGCGTGTAGCCGTCGGGCTCGGCTTTGGCCGCCTGCTCCGTGCCAATCAGGCCGCCTGCCCCGCCGCGGTTGTCCACCACCACCTGCTGACCGAGGCGCTCCGACAGTTGCTGCGCGATGACGCGTCCGACCACATCATTGCTGCCGCCCGGCGGGAAGGGAATGATCAGGCGTATGGGGCGCACCGGGTAGGCATCGGCGGCCACTGCGGGCGAGACAGCCAGCGCGCCACACAGCATTGCAACCGCGCCCATGATCACCCGCGCGTTGTGCCGCGACAGCCGGCGAAAAATCCGTGGCGAAAATGATTTCATGTCGATTCCCTCACTCAAACAAGAAGGGCACGTTGCAACGCCCGCAGATCTCGCGGATATGGTCGGCCAGCGACTGCGGAATCGGGATGCCCTCGCGCAAACGCTGTTCGCGCTTGAATGCCTCGGGGTCGCCGGGCACCAGCACCGGCTCGTCCGGATTCGAAGGCGGAGTCTGGTGCAGCACATCGATGGCATCGTCCAGATCGTCCTCGAAATCGCCTTCATCGCGAAAAGCCTTCGGATCTATGGCCATGAAAAAATGACCCAGGTTGTCCGGGTCCCCGGGCTTTTGCGTCTTCACCCTTATGGGCGAAAACGAGGCCCCCGACAGTGCGCCGCCCAGGATGTGCACCATCATCGCCAGGCCGTAGCCTTTATGGCTCGCCATCTGCGCCGTCCCGCCAACCGGTGTCAGGCCGCCGCCCGCATTGGGACCGCGCTTGTACAAAATATCCATCGCCGCCGACGCATCGGTCACCGGCGTGCCGCTTGCGTCGAGCACCCACCCGGCGGGCAAAGGCTTGCCCTTGAGCTCATAGACTTTAACCTTGTTGGCTGCGGTACTGGATGTCGCCATGTCCAGCAGGAAGGGCCGGTTGCGCCGCGCCGGGGCGGCGAAGGCGATCGGATTGGTGCCAAGCAGCGCCTCTTTACCGCGCGTCGGCACGGTGTTGATGGTGCGCGTGGCGCTGGTGACCATGCCGATAAAGCCTTTGTTCAGTGCGAGGCCGGCGTAATAGCCGGCGGCGCCAAAGTGATGCGAATTGCGCACCGTCACCACGCCCACACCGAGTTTTTCAGCCTTGCTGATCGCCAGCTCCATGCCCATCACGGCGGCCGGATGGCCAAGGCCCGCATCGGCGTCGACCAGGGCGGTAACCGGACCCTCGCGCACTATGCGCGGTTGCGCCTTGAGATTGAGCTTGCCCTTGCTGCGCGAGGACTCATAGTCCATCAGCATCGACACACCGTGCGAGTCGACACCGGACAGATCGGTGGCAATCATCACCTCGGCCGTCGTCTCCACCAACTTGGGATCCATTCCCCAGGCGCTCAGTATGGAGACGATCTGGGCGCGTACGCGCTCCGCCGGCACATTCATCACATCCCTGCCGCCCATCATTCGGCCTTGATGCCGGCCTCGCGAATCACGCGGGCCCATTTTTCGGACTCAGCGCGAATGGTGGCGCCGAACTGCTCGGGCGTGTCGCCGACCACGGTGGCGGATAAGGCGGTGATCTTTTCGCGCAACTCCGGATTTTCCAGCGCCTTGGCGACGTCGGCGGAAATCTTCGACAGGATATCTTTGGGCGTCGCGGCCGGCGCAACCAGGCCGAACCAGTTGGTCAGGTCATAGCCGGGCAACACCTCGCTGATCGAGGGCACGTCGGGCAACTGTGCCGAACGCGATTTCCCAAGCACACCGAGTGCGCGCAGCCTGCCGTCACGGATATAGGGCAGCGCCTGGATCTGGCTGTCCATGGTCATCATGACCTGGCCGCCAAGCAGGTCCTGGAAACTCTGCGCACTGGCCTTGTAGGGAATGTGCGGCATGTCGATGCCGGCCAG
>CAMDRY010000427.1 GCA_945906975.1 Bordetella parapertussis
GTATGAAAATCTGCATCGTTGGGGCGGGCTCCATTGGGGGCTATGTTGGCGTCAAGCTGGCGCTGTCCGGTGAGGACCTTACCCTGGTCGCGCGTGGGGCCAATTTCGAGGCAATTTCACGCAATGGAATGAAATTGCTAAACCATGACGGCGGCGAGCAGATCGCCAGCCAGGTCAAGGTGGTCGGCCGTGTCTCTGAGGCTGGCGTGCAGGATGTCGTCATCCTGGCCATGAAGGCGCACCAGGTCGAGGCGGTGGTGGGTGACATTGCCGCCATTTGTCACGACAGCACGGTGATCGTGCCGATGCAAAACGGCATCCCCTGGTGGTATTTCCAGCGGCTCCCGGCAGAAATGCCCGCCGCGCTCGAGGGTACGGTTGTCAGAAGCGTTGATCCGCGCGGCATTATCAGTGCCGCAATTGACCCGGCGCGGCTCATCGGTTGCGTCGTTTATCCGGCCTGCGAACTGGTCGCGCCCGGGGTGGTGCGGCATATCGAGGGTGAGCGCTTTTCGCTTGGGGAACTCGACGGCAGCGTGTCGGCGCGGGTCAGCGCCCTGGCGGCGGTGTTCGAGCGGGCCGGGCTGAAATCGCCGGTGTTGGGCAATGTACGCGCTGAGATATGGCTCAAGTTATGGGGCAATCTGACTTTCAACCCGCTCAGCGCCTTGACACATTCGACGCTGGTCGATATCTGCCGTTTCCCACCCACCCGTGACCTCGCCGCGAGCATGATGCGCGAGGCTGAGGCGGTGGCGAACAAGCTTGGTGTCACCCTGCGCGTGTCGCTGGACAAGCGCATTGCCGGTGCCGAAAAGGTGGGCAAGCACAAGACCTCGATGCTGCAAGACGTCGAAGCCGGGCGTGACCCGGAAATAGACGCGCTGGTCGGCGCGGTGATCGAGCTCGGACATATCGCCGCTGTGGCGACGCCGCACATCGAGGCTGTGTTCGCCATGGTCAAGCTGCTCGGACAAACCATGAAAGAGGAGCGCGTCTATATTCGCGCCCAGCCGTTGGCGGCCTGAGCCTGGGTCTGGGTCTGGGTCTGAGTGTTAGTCCTCGTGGGCTAGGCGGTCGACCATTTGGCGTGTCGCTGAATTGAAGGGGGCTGCGCAACTGCGTTCGGGCTGGCAGCGTGCGGGCGACGCCACCGCAGTCGCCCTAGCCAACCTAGCTACAATGGCTACAAGGTCTTGATGTCCCTGCGCACACCACACACTTCACCCCCTTCGCGCGCCGCGCACCCGGCGCACGCCGGGCAGAAGGCGCGATTCGATGTCGTCATCGTTGGTGCCGGGCTGGTTGGTGCCAGCCTGGCGCTTGCGCTGTCCCGACCCGACAGCGGGCTCAGCGTGGCTTTGGTCGACGCTGCCGAACCCGCCCCTTTGCAGGCCGATTTCACCGCATGGGACAGCCGCGTCTACGCGCTCAGCCCGGGCAGCGTTGATTTTCTCGCACAACTCGGGGCCTGGCAGGTCATTGATCCGCAGCGCCTGTCGCCGGTTCGTGCCATGCGTGTGTTTGGCGATGGCAAGGGTTCGCGGCTGGATTTTTCCGCCTACGACTGTGCTGTCGCCGAACTCGCCTGGATCGTCGAATCGGGGCGCGTGCAGACCGCGTTGTGGCAGGGTCTGCGCTCGGCGCGAAGCGTGGCGCTGCATTGCCCGGCGCGTTGTGTGCGCCTGCTTGATTCCGAAAACGCGATTGAACTCGACGGGGGCAGCATCCTGCGCGCCGATTTGCTGGTTGCCGCCGATGGCAGCCGATCCTGGCTGCGCCAGGCGGCGGGCATCGCGCTTGATGTGCAAGCCTACGACCAGCTTGGTGTGGTCGCCAATTTCGAATGCGCCTATGCGCACGAGGGCATTGCGCGCCAATGGTTCGGGGAACAGGGGATCCTGGCCTGGCTGCCACTGCCCGGCAACCGTGTTTCCATGGTCTGGTCGACGCCCGATGCGCACGCGCGCAGCCTGCTCGCCATGGCGCCCGATTCGTTCGCCCGCTGCGTCTCCCGTGCTGGTGGCGAGGCCCTGGGCACGATGCGCCTGCTGGGTACGCCCGCCGCATTTCCGCTTGCGCGGCAGATCGCCGCCACCACGGTGCGTGCCGGCCTCGCGCTGGTTGGTGATGCCGCCCACACCGTGCACCCGCTCGCCGGGCAGGGTGTCAACCTGGGGTTTTCCGACGCGCGTGTGCTGGCCGAGATGCTGTTGCAGCGCGAGACGGTGCGCAGCTGCGGCGATTTGCGCCTGCTGCGCCGCTATCAGCGTGCCCGCGCCGAGGATATACTGGCGATGCGCTTGGCCACCGATTCACTGGCCCGGTTGTTTGGCTCCCGTGCCGGTGCGGTCGCCTGGCTGCGTAATACTGGTTTGAACTTAACCGCAGCATCGCCTGTCTTAAAAACCTTGCTGGCGCGACGTGCCTTGGGGTGATTTTTGTCAAGACCCAAGACCAAAGACCCAAGTTTGGCACCAAGATCCGTGACTGATTTATTTGCCGGCTGTTAAAAGAAAAGAGAAAGGGAATACGCATGTTTCTAACCATCCGCAGTCTGCTGCTCGCCGTGTTGCTGCTGGGCGCGCTGACAGCGCAGGCCAACGAGGCATTGATCAGGAAGACCCTGGAGAGCCGCTTGCAGGGCGTGAAGGTCGAGGGCGTGGTGAAGACGCCTTATCTCGGGCTGTGGGAAGTGCGCGTCGGTGACGAACTGCTCTATACCGATGAGAAGGTCAGTTACATTTTTTCCGGTAATGTGCTCGACGGCCGCAACATGAAAAACCTCACCGAGGAGCGTTTGCAAAAGCTCACGGCGATCAAGTTCGAGGATCTGCCGTTCAGCCAGGCGTTTAAAGTGGTGCGAGGCAATGGCCGCCGTCAACTGGCGATTTTCGAAGACCCGAACTGCGGCTACTGCAAGCGTTTTGAGCAGGATCTGGCGAAACTGGACGACGTTACCGTCCATGTGTTCCTGTACCCCATCCTGTCGCAAAATTCGGTCGACAAGTCCAAGGCCGTATGGTGTTCCAGCGATCGCGTCAAGGCCTGGTCTGATCTCATGCTTGGTTCGGGCACCCCTTCGGCATCGCGCGGCTGCGATAACCCTGTTGACAAGAACATTGAGCTCGGGCGCAGAATGCGCATTGACGGCACCCCCACCACTTTCCTCGCCAACGGCCAGCGCATTGTCGGTGCGCGTTTCAACGACATCAAGCTTGCGCTGGAAGAGTCCGCCAAGTAAGCACTAACGCGGCAAGCGGCAATGCCCGTCGCGCGGTTCGCGGCGAATGCACATCGACTGGAGAGCCTGGCTGGACGTGCCTTTTCAGGCTATTCCCGTTTTCAAAGCGCGCCGGCACAGCTTGCTTTGTGCCGAGTCCGGCCCGGTTCCGGCCTT
>CAMDRY010000428.1 GCA_945906975.1 Bordetella parapertussis
GCCCGCGAGCCGCGAGCCGGTAGCCGATAGTTTGATGAGGGCACTTGAAAACATGGGTAGGCGCGAGAGGATGCGCAGATCGGTAATCACGGCCGTTTAAAACGGTTTCATTTATAAAAGTCCAGGAGAATTGCATGCTTGACGGATTCAAGATTTACGATGCCGACGCCCACGTCATGATGACCCCCGAAATGTGGCGTGACCTGCCAAAGGAATACGCGCTGCGCCGTCCGCGACCGGTCGCCATTGGCGACTCGGCTGATCTCGCGCACTGGCGCAGCGCATGGCTGCTTGACGGCCGTATCGAGCCGCATCCCTACGGGCCGGGCACGCATGCTGCCAACACGCCGGGCATGACCATGGTCGAATACGGCGCCAAGCCGGACAACGCCGGCGATTTCAACGCAAAGGGGCTTTCCATCGGCACCGTCACCGGCGCCGATGTGCCGGCGCGCCTCAAGGCAATGGACGCCATGGGCCATGACGTGCAGATGATTTTTCCGAGCACGCTCTACGCCACCATGTCCATAGATCCGGGCTTTGAAGCCGCGCTGTTCCGCTGCTACAACCGCTATATGGCGGGGCAGTGCAAACAGGCACCGAAACGGCTCAAATGGGCCGGCCTGCTGCCCATGCGTGATCCGCGGCTCGCCATCGAGGCGCTCGAGGAAATGCTCAAGTTGGGCGCAAGCGCGGTGGTGGTGTTCGGCACCGTGGGCGAGCGCATGCACTCGAACGCGAGCTTTCGCGCAATCTGGGACGCCGTTGCCGCATCAAAACTGCCCGTGTGTGTGCACATGGCCATGAGCTTCACGCCTTTTGACCAGATCAGCCAGTCCATCCAGGATGCCAACATGATCGGTAAGGCGATGCCGGCCCAGCTGGCTTTTGTCGCGTTGGTCGGTCACGGCATGATGGAGCGCTACGCCGACATGAAGGTGGCCTTTCTTGAGTTCGGTGGCGAGTGGATTTTTTACTCGGTCGGACGCATGACGCACTACATGGAAATCAACAAGCTGCGCATGGCCGATCCGTCGATGCTGCCCAAGCACACAGCCGAGGAGATTTGCAGTTCAGGGCGTTTTTTCCTCGCGGTCGAGTCAAGCGACAAGATGATGGCGCACGAACTGGCGCTGCTCGGTGACGGGCAGATCCTCTATTCGTCCGACTTCCCGCACGGCGAGGGTCGCGACAGTGCCGCGCGCGAGATCATCGAGCGCACCGACATCACCAAGGTGCAAAAGACAAAAATACTCTACGATAATGCCGTCAGCTTTTTCGGCCAACCCTGAGCGCGGCATCGCGACCAAGGAAGAGGGCGGGGCGACGCAACAGAGCCCCGCCCGATTTAAACGAGGCAAGGCGCGTGTTTTTTCACTTGTGCTCATGGTCTATGCTTGATTTTTGATTTTCTATTTTCTATTTCCTATTCCCTATTCCCTATTCCCTATTTTCGATAGTCGATGACCTATTCCCCGGTTTCCATTGTCGATTTGATGATTTAATTTTTGGGACAGACACGCACCATGCCTGACATCCGCCTGCGTTTTTCCCGTTTATTTCTTGTCTTGCTGCTCTGCCCGGTTGTCGCGGCCGTGGCCCAGGATTACCCGTCCAAACCGATACGGCTGGTGGTTCCTTACGCCGCGGGGGGCGCGGGTGACATCGCGTTCCGCCTGATCTCCGCTGCGGTGGAAGAGAAGCTGGGCCAGCGGTTTGTCATCGAGAACAAACCGGGGGCCTCGGGCAACATCGGTGCCGCCGAGGTGGCGCGCGCCGTGCCCGATGGCTACACCTTGTTGCTTGGCGGTGGTAACAACTACACCTCCAACCAGTTTTTGTATAAAAACATGGGCTTTGATCCGCTCGTCGCCTTCGAGCAGATCGCGCTCATTTCCAATTCGCCGACCGTGGTTGCGGTGACCGGCAGCGTTCCGGTCAATTCACTGCGCGAACTGGCGGGCTACGCCAAGGCCAATCCGGGCAAACTCAACTTCGGTTCGCCCGGCGTGGGCACGCCGCCGCAGTTGTCGGCCGAATTTTTTGCCGCACTCGCCGAGGTGAAGATGGTGCACGTCCCGTTCAACGGTTCGCCGCCGGTGATGATCGCTTTGCAACAAGACTCGATCCAGCTGGCGTTCTACACCATGGGCCCGGTGCTGTCGCTCATTCGCGGGGGCAAGCTCAAGCCGCTGGCCGTCGCCGCCACAGCGCGGCTCGATGCGCTGCCGGCGGTGCCGACCAGCCAGGAGGCCGGGTTTCCGGACTTGCTGACCGGTAGCTGGCAGGGCCTGGCCGCGCCGCGCGGCACCGATCCGCGCATACTCGACAAGATCAACGTCGCCGTTCGCGCAGTGCTGAGCGACCCGGCAGTGCGCAAGCGTTTTGCCGACATGGGCGCGCTGACCGGCGACATGAGCCGCGCCGAACTGACCGCCTTTGTAAGAAACGAGGCGGCGCGCTGGAAAAAAGTCATAGACGCTGCGGGCATACAGCACGAATAAGGGCGGCCAGTCTGCCGTGCTCAGGCGCCACGCCGGATCGCCTGCAGCGGTTTGCCCGGACACGCGATTGACGCATGCAGCGGGGCGACCAAGCTTGGCTCCGAAACGCGCCACCAGCGGCTTCGCGGCAAGCTCATCTATTCAAAGGCCGACTTCAGCCGCCGAGCGCGCCCTTTACCGCCGCGAGTATGGCCTCGACTTTCGCCGGTTTGGACAGGTACGCGTCGGCACCCAGGGCGATGGCCATCTGCAAATCCTTGGGATCGGCATGGCCGGAAAAAATGATCACCGGCATGCTGCGAATCGTCGGGTGGGCGCGGATCTTGGTCAGGATCTTGAAGCCGCTGATATTGCCCGGCAGTTCAAGGTCGAGGATGATGACATCGGGCAACGGACGCTTTTGCAGCGCCGCGATAAAGCCGTCCACGTCGCCGGCCTGGCGGATCTGGTAACCCGCGCTGCGCTGCAGGACGAGGCTGAGGACGTTGCGTGTTGCGGCGTCATCTTCGACCAGCAGAATGGTGGTCTTGCTCGGATCAATGGTGCGGGGTGGACGCGGACGCAGCATGTTGACAAAGAAATTGTCCTTGGCCAGTGACCTGGCGCCGACCAGAAACTCCGGTGGAATCGGACGTGGCTTGGGCGCGGGCGGTGGAGGTGGCTCGCGCTTGAGTTCCTTCAGATTAAACACCCCGGTGAAATCGAGGTTGAGGGCTTCTGGCGCCGGTGCGGGTTTGTCTGGCATGTCAGGTGTTTGCGGGTTCTGTTGGCGGCGGGATGCGTTGACTCGTCGCTGATGGTCTGGATGGTCTGGATGGTGTGCTGGTTTGTTGCGACCAATGCCTGTCAAACCCCGTCACGATACAGGATGTCGGCGTCGTTCGTCGTTCG
>CAMDRY010000429.1 GCA_945906975.1 Bordetella parapertussis
TTGGCAACCAGTTCCTGTGGCCGAACTGGCCCGAATGGGGTGACATCGCCCAGCCCTCGGCGCTGGCCATAGCCGGGCTTTGCGGCACCCTCTTCACCCGGCTGTTTCTTGCAACCGCGCGCGAGCACCCCGGGCTCGACCGCCTGCTGCTGGCACTTATGGCCATCTTCGCCATTGCCGCGGCCATGCCCGCGGTGTTTGACTACCGTTTTGTCGCCCTGGTCACCGGCGTGAACGCGCTTGCTTTCTGCACCGTGGCCATCTATGCCGGCAGCACCTGCCGCTCCCGGAACCAGCCCGACCAGCCCGGCGCGCCGCATCCTGGCACGCCTTATTTCATCGCCGCCTGGTCAACGCTGTTGCTTGGCACCCTGATGCAGGCGCTGCGCAGCACCGGCTGGGTCGCAAGCACCGACTTCACCACCTACGCGATCCAGGCGGCGCTGGCGCTGGCGGCGCTGCTGCTGTCGGCGGCGATGGCCGAGCGCATCCAGGCCACCCGTCGTAACGCGCTCGCCGCTGAGCACGCCATGGTGAAAAAACTGCACCTCACCGAATTGAGCCTTGAAGCGCGCGTCACCGAGCGCACGCGCGAACTGGAGGCGGCCAATGCGGCTTTGCGCGCCAAGGAAACGCAGCTCGAATACATGGCGCGCCACGACCCGCTCACCGGATTGCCCAATCGCGCGCTGCTCGATGACCGCCTGGAACAGGCGCTCGCGCGCGCAAAACGAAGCGGCCGCAACATCGCCGTGATGCTGGCCGACCTCGACCGCTTCAAGGCCATTAACGACACCTACGGCCACCCGGTCGGCGACCTGATGCTCAAGGCCATTACAGGCAGGCTCACCAACTGCCTGCGCAGCGCCGACACGCTGGCGCGCGTCGGTGGCGACGAGTTCGTCATCATCCTGGAAGATTTGCAGGATCACGCCGCCGCGAGCGGCGTTGCGGACAAACTGATCGCCGCGGCCTGCCACGCGATGGAACTGCCGCAAGGGCGCATGCAGGTGGGCATGTCCATCGGCATCGCCTTCTCCTCCGTGCACGGCGCAGACGCACGAACGCTGATCCGGCAGGCCGATGACGCCATGTATGCGGCCAAATCGGCCGGTGGAAACTGCTGGCGCAGCGCCTGAGCACGGACACCCGGGCCGCTTGATTTATAATCGCGGCTCTGCGAAAAAGCCGCGACCTTACTGCTCCGCCTTCAGTATTCCCCAACCCAAGGATACCCCCATGAGTTCACCCAGCAGAATAGCCATCGTCACCGGCGCCGGCACCGGTGTCGGCAAAGCCACCGCACTCGCCCTGCTCAATGGCGGCTGGAGCGTCGTGCTCGCCGGGCGCCGCCCCGAACCGCTCGATGAGGTGGCCAAAACCGCCGCTGCCGGCGCACGCGCGCTGGCCGTCCCGACCAACGTTGCCGATCCCGAATCGGTGAAGGCCTTGTTTGCCAAAGCAAGGGAAAAATTCGGCCGCGTCGACATGCTGTTCAACAACGCCGGCGTCAACGCGCCGGGCATTGCGCTGGAGGACCTGACTATCGAACAGTGGAAGAACGTCGTCGACATCAACCTGTCGGGCATGTTCTATTGCATCCAGGAGGCCTTTCGCACGATGAAGGCGCAGGAACCGCGCGGCGGTCGCATCATCAACAACGGCTCGATCTCGGCCCATGCGCCGCGCCCCAACTCGATTGCCTACACCGCAACCAAGCACGCCGTCACCGGGCTGACCAAGACCGCGGCGCTCGACGGCCGCAAGTACGACATCGCCGTGGGGCAGATCGACATCGGCAATGCGGCGACCGAAATGGCCGCGCGCATGGCCAAGGGCGTGACGCAGGCTGACGGTGAAATTCGCGTTGAGCCGCTGATGGATGTCGATCACGTGGGCGAAGCCGTGCTGCACATGGCCAACCTGCCGCTGGCGAGCAACGTGCAATTCATGACCATCATGGCGACCAAGATGCCCTTCGTCGGGCGCGGCTGAGCCGTCCGATAAAACATGGCGCGGCTCTTACCGGGCCTGCGCCGAGCGCAGATGGCCGCCAAGTCGTGGTTTCTTTATCTGATCGAATGCCGTGACGGCAGCGTGTACACCGGCATCACCGTCGATGTGGCCGCCCGCTATGCCGCCCACAGCAGCGGCAAGGGTGCGCGCTACACGCGTTCGCACCCGCCGCTGCGGCTGCTGGCCAGTCTGGCGTATCCGGACCGCTCCAGCGCCGCGATCGCTGAATATGAAGTAAAGCAGATGTCGCCCCTGGAAAAGCGCGACTACGCCGCCTATCTGCGCTTGTGCCGTTGAACTATCGCACCGGCGCGGGTTGACTTTCACGGCGCTTTGCCCGAGCCTCTCGTGCCACGCCAGCCATCCCTGCCACAGCAGTCACAGCAGTCACAGCAGTCATACCTGCCACAACAGACACAGCCGTCATCGCATTCAAACTCACCACAAACCACAATTGCCACACCGCAGCCGCCGGTTAGCGCGGCATCACTGAAAGGAATGTTATGTCCACCACCACCGCCAGCGGTCTCATTTACGAAGAACTCATCGTCGGTGAAGGCGACGAGGCCGCCGCAGGCCAGCAAGTGAGCGTGCACTACACCGGCTGGCTCACCGATGGCACAAAATTCGATTCAAGCAAGGATCGCAATGACCCCTTCGAATTCCACCTCGGCCGCGGCCAGGTCATCGCCGGCTGGGACGAGGGCGTGCAGGGCATGAAGGTCGGCGGTTCGCGCAAGCTCACCATCCCGCCAGAGCTCGGCTATGGTGCACGCGGCGCCGGCGGCGTGATCCCACCCAATGCCACGCTGGTGTTTGAGGTGGAGTTGCTGGCGGTTTGATAAGGACGTTCCGGGTGCCAGCCTAGGCTCGCGGTTTTCTAATTCCTCGCTACGCGAGCTCCCTCTTGCTGTTGGCTTGGGTGGTTTCGCCCCCTACGGGGGGGGCGAGTTACTTTCTTTTCTGCCAGTTGCCGTCATTCCCGCGAAAGCGGGAATCCAGTTTGAACATTCTTCTCTGAGAGTTCGGTGTCATTACATTGAAGTTGGGTATTTCGCCCCCTTGCGGGGGGCGACTTACTTTCTTTGCTTGTGCAAAGAAAGGTAAGCAAAGAAAGCACACCCCCGATGCCGCCGCCTTCGGCGGTTCCCTGCGCTACTCGGCAAACCGGGCCGGTCCCGAACTCGCCCCGCAAAAGACGCGGGGCTCAGACATGCGGGACCGGACACCTCCCGCGTCGCCTGCGTTGCTCGGCGGCATCGCAGGGGCCCCGACGTCAAAAGCGAAAAGCAGAACGACAGCATACGACGGTCGCTCGCTTGCGCGTCGCTAAACGCATACACGATGTTTTTGAACTTGCTGTTGAACTTGCTG
>CAMDRY010000430.1 GCA_945906975.1 Bordetella parapertussis
CACGGACAGGCCGTGTTGCAAAAGATGCGCGAACGCGTGGTGGCGGCGCGCGAGCGTACGTCACGCAACCCGGATCGCGAAGACCAGATGGATAAGGGCGGTATCGAGTTGTTCTGACAGATAAATAGGCAACAGGAGAGTGCAATGAGCAAGACAATTCTCGCGGTGGACGACTCGCCATCGATAAGGCAGATGGTCGCCTTTACCCTCAAGGGCGCCGGTTACAACGTGCTCGAGGCGGAAGACGGCCAGGCCGGTCTGGATAAAGCCAAGGCCTCTGCGGTGAACCTCGTCCTGACCGACCAGAACATGCCAAAGATGGATGGACTCACGCTGGTGAAAAGCCTGCGTGTCCTGCCGCAGTACGCGACTACGCCCATTCTCATGCTCACCACCGAGTCGAGCGACGCGATGAAGGCGCAGGGCAAGGCGGCGGGGGCGACCGGATGGCTGGTCAAACCCTTTGACCCGGCCAAGCTGCTCGAGGTGGTCAAGAAGGTCATCGGCTGATTCCCGGCCATCCGGTAAAAAAGACAAGCAAGCGGAGCAGACCAATGAGCAATAGTGCATCGCAAGGCGGTGGCATCGATATGAGCCAGTTCTTCCAGGTGTTCTTCGACGAATGTGCGGAGCACCTGGCGACAATGGAAAGCCTGTTGCTGGCCATCGATCCGGCGACAGCCTCATCGGATGACCTGAATGCCATTTTCCGCGCCGCCCACTCGATGAAGGGTGGCGCCGGAACGTTCGGCTTCACCGACATGACCGACGTGACCCATGTCCTGGAAACCCTGCTCGACCGGGTGCGTAAAAGTGAAATCGCGCTCACCACCGAGATGGTTGACGCGTTTTTGCAGGCTGGCGATGTGGTGAAAACCCAGCTTGCCGGGCATCGCGCCGGGCAGGACGGCCTCGCCGACACCAGCCCTGCAGAAGAGGTGTGTGCCAGGCTCAAGGCTCTGACCGAGGGGCAAGCTGCAGGCGCCCCGGGCGCTGCATTTGCGGCGGCCACCGATGTGGCGACTGGATACAGCATCGCTTTTTCCAGCAAGGAGGCGGCAAAAGTGTTCGAGCCCCTGCTGGAAAACCTGCGCGCGCTGGGGACGCTGGAGATCCTTGCCCAGTCGAAGTCGGTCAAGCGCAGCAAGTCGGCGCAACGCTGGGAGCTGCGGCTGGTGACGGTCAAGGGGGAGTCGGCGCTGCGCGAGCTGTTCGATTTTGTGAAGACCGAGGGCGAGATCGATGTGCGCGCGATAGCGGCGGCAGAAGCGGCGGCGCCGGCGTCCGGTGCCGTGCCGGCAAGCGTGGCGGCCGATGAGGGCTTTGGTTTCTTTGATGATGCTGCGGGCATTCCCCAACCGGCTTTGTCCGAAAGCGCAGATGGCTATGGGTTTTTTACGGCTATTGTCGCGCCCCTTGCGGAACCGGCCGGAAAAAGTCCCGGACGTCGTGCGACCGACCAGCCCGATGTGGTCTCCGGTATCGCCGGCCGGCGCGACACCGACAAGGTGGTGGTGGCGCCGCAGGGTGAAGCATCGTCCATACGCGTCAGCGTCGAGAAGGTCGACACCCTGATCAACCTGGTTGGCGAACTGGTCATCACGCAGGCGATGTTGGCGCAAAACGCCTCCCAGCTCGATCCGGTGGCGAACGAAAAGCTGCTCAGCGGCATGGCGCAGTTCGACCGCAATACGCGCGAACTGCAGGAATCGGTCATGTCCATACGCATGATGCCGATTTCCTTCGTGTTCAGCCGCTTTCCGCGTGTGGTGCGGGATCTGGCCACCAAACTAGGCAAGCAGGTTGAACTCAAGACCGAGGGCGAGGGAACCGAACTGGACAAGGGCGTGATCGAAAAGCTTTCCGACCCGCTGACCCACCTGGAGCGTAACAGTCTTGATCACGGCATCGAATCGCCGGAGGTTCGCGAAGCGGCCGGCAAACCGGCCAAGGGCACCATCACGCTGCGCGCCTTTCACCGCGGCGGCAATATCATGGTCGAAGTGCTGGACGACGGCGCCGGGCTCAACCGCGAAAAACTGTTGGCCAAGGCGCGCGAGCGCGGCATGACGGTATCCGACGCGATGAGCGACCAGGAGGTGTTCGGACTTATTTTCGAGGCCGGCTTTTCCACCGCGGCGCAGGTTACCGATGTTTCGGGGCGAGGCGTGGGCATGGACGTCGTGCGCCGCAATATTCGCGAAATAGGCGGCCAGGTGGAGATTGGCTCCAACCGAGGCGGCGGCACGCGCATCTCGATCAAGCTGCCGCTCACCCTTGCCATCCTCGATGGCATGTCGGTCGGGGTCGGCAAGGAGGTGTTCATCATCCCGCTGACCAACATCACCGAATCGCTGCAGCCGAAAAAAGAGCATATCAACACCATCGCCGGGCTTGGCAGCGTGGTGCAGGTGCGCGCCGACTACCTGCCGGTGCTTGCGCTGCATGAGGTTTTCAACCTCAAGCCCAAGGTCACTGATTTTGACAAAGGCATCATGGTGGTGCTCGAGTCCGAGGGGGCCAAGACGGCGCTGTTTGTCGACGAACTGCTCGGCCAGCACCAGGTGGTGATCAAGAGCCTGGAGACCAATTACCGCAGGGTTGAGGGCGTTTCAGGGGCCACCATCATGGGCGACGGCAGGGTGGCATTGATCCTTGATGTGGCCGGGCTGGTGAACACGCCGCGAAAAGTGTACGCCGAGGCGGCTTGAAAGCCGCGCTGCCCGAACGAACGAAGCAAACAAGCAAGCCGTCCTGACCGATCGAAAAAAGGAGTGTCCACCATGTCACAGCCGCAGACCGCAACAACCAAGGACGCAGCCCAGGCTGCGGTCAACCCCACTGCCAATGAGTTCCTGACCTTTATTCTCGGTAGCGAGGAATATGGCCTGGAGATACTCAAGGTGCAGGAGATCCGCGGTTACGACGCTATTACCCATATCGCCAACGCACCCGCTTTTATCAAGGGTGTGGTCAACCTGCGCGGCATTATCGTGCCGATCATCGACATGCGCATCAAGTTCAACCTCGGCAAGGTCGAGTACAACGAGTTCACGGTGGTGATCATCCTCAACGTCGCCTCGCGCGTGATGGGGATAGTCGTTGACGGCGTCTCCGACGTGATCACACTCTCATCCGAGCAGGTCAAGCCGGCGCCCGATTTCGCCGCCCACCTTGATACGGATTACATCATCGGCCTTGGAACGGTCGATGAACGCATGCTCATCCTGATGGATATCGAGAAACTGATGTCGAGCAAGGACATGGGCCTGATCGACAGTACCGCCGTGCACTAGAGTCAGCCGCCAACCGACATACCGTCCGCAACATTTTGAACCGAACATCATTTTGAACGTACACGAGGAGATAAGCATGAAGGCAGCAA
>CAMDRY010000431.1 GCA_945906975.1 Bordetella parapertussis
CGCGCCCACTCGGGGCGGCGCGCGGCCAGGTCCGCATACTCGGGTTGCTCGTCGTAGGGACGCTGCAATGCGCGCATCAGGCGCTCGAGCACCGACGCATCGCCGGCAGCCAGCGCGTCGATCGCCGTCTGTGCCAGATAGTTACGCAATACATACTTCGGATTGGCCGCGTTCATGCGCGCAATGCGCGCAATGCCTGGGTCCGGCGCGCTGCCACCCGCCTCTTCCAGACGCACGCGCGCAGCGTAGCGGCGCAGCCAGGCGATCAGGCGTTCGCGGTGCGGCGCACCGGGCGCGAGCACCTCGGGAACGTAGAAAGCATCGCGCAGCGGACTCATCAGGGCGTCATCTTGCGCATCGGCCACGGGCACGCGCGCAAGATTGCGAAAAAACAGCGTCATGTCGGTTTCGGCCTGCTGCAACAGGGCGAACATGTCGGCGAGCAAGGCTTCATCGCCGTCGCGATCCAGCGCGGACAAGCCCAGCTTGGCATTGAGCATGCGGTCCGACTCGGCGACAAAGGTATCGGCGAACACCGCCAGGCCTTGCTCCAGCGCGGCCGTGTCGTTGAGGAGCGGCAGCAAGGCGTTGGCGAGCCGCACCAGATTCCATTGCGCGATATTGGGCTGGTTGCCGTAGCAATAGCGCCGGCCCTCGCCGTCGGTGGTATTGGGCGTCCAGCCCAGATCGTAGCCCTCCAGCCAGCCGTAGGGGCCGTAGTCCACGGTCAGCCCCAGTATCGACATATTGTCGGTGTTCATCACGCCATGCACAAAACCCACGCGCATCCAGCCGCAGACCATCACCGCGGTGCGCCGGCAGATCTCCTCGAACCAGCGCGCATAAACCGCGGGCGAGGGCGCCCCGCCTGCGGGCACCAGCGCCGGGAAGTGCGTGCTGATGATGTAGTCGGCCAGGCGCTTGAGCAGCGGCAGCTCCTCATGCGCGGCAAGAATCTCAAAATTGCCGAAACGCACAAACGACGGCGCGACGCGGCAAACCACGGCGCCCGGTTCGGGCTGCGCGTTACCGTCATAAAACATGTCGCGCACCACCATTTCGCCGGTGGCGGCAAGACTGAGCGCGCGCGTGGTCGGCACGCCAAGGTGATGCATGGCTTCGCTGCACATATATTCGCGCACCGAGGAGCGCAGCACGGCACGGCCGTCGGCGGTGCGCGAATACGGCGTCAGCCCCGCGCCCTTGAGCTGCAATTCGTAGCGTTGGGCATCGGGTGCGACCAGCTCGGCCAGCGTGATGGCGCGCCCGTCGCCCAGCTGCCCGGCCCAATGCCCGAACTGGTGGCCGCCGTAGCGCGCGGCATAAGGCCGCATGCCCGGCAACACGCGGTTGCCGCCCAGCACCTGGGCCTCCAGGCCGCTGAACGAATCCGGACGGGCGATGCCCAGCATGTCACCCACGGCGGCGGACCAAGCCAGTATCTGCGGCGCGCGCACCGGTGTCGGCTCGACGCGGCTGTAGCTGACCTCATGCACCTGGCGCGGGCGCGTGCTCATATCCGGGTCGGCGGGAAGCGCGCGCACGAAGCTGTTCTCAAAGGCGATATCGGCAAGGCCGGCAAGGCTGGGGGCGGACAATTCCCTGTTGCTGCTCTGGTTCAAAGTGCTTTTCCTCTTGGCGGCGAAGCGTGGTGATGGCGGCTTAATGATGGCCGCCTGAAGTATTCAGTTGAGGCCTAAAGTAACAGGTTTAACAACAGAGGTAACCGTCAGCAGGTGTTTCTCAGGCTGGGAATCACACCGAATCACACCAGCGGGCGCACGCCGCCACCGAAAACGCTGCTACCCTGCCCATTCTCATTCATTCCAAGAGCGCCCCCATGTTCGGCCTGCCCCCTGTCACCCAGGCGCTACTCCTCACCAACGTCCTGGTGTTTTTTGCCGCCGGCATGGGCATCCCGCTGCCGCTCAACGAACTGGCCTTGTGGCCGCTGGGGATCGACTTCAAACCCTGGCAGGTGTTGACCTACGGATTTTTACACAGCGGCCTTTCACACCTCGCGTTCAACATGTTCGGCCTCTACATGTTCGGCAGCGACATCGAGCGTGTCTGGGGTTCCAGGCGTTTTCTCAATTACTACCTTATCTGCGTGGCCTCGGCCGCCATCGCGCAACTGGCCGTGTCCTTTCTGTTTGGCTCGGGCTCGCCGACGGTGGGCGCATCGGGCGGCATATTCGGCCTGCTCATCGCCTTTGCCATGCTCTATCCGAACCGCATGATCATGCCGCTCATTCCGCCCATCCCGATGCGCGCGCCGGTTTTTGTGGCGCTGTACGGCGGGCTCGAATTGTTTCTGGGCGTCACCGGCACGCAAGCGGGCGTGGCGCACTTCGCCCATCTGGGCGGGCTCGCCGGGGGCTACCTCTTCATCAAGTTCTGGCGCCGGCGACGCTAAGCCCTCGCGCGCAAAACCACGGTTCAAGTCGCGTCTTTCTTCACGGCCTATTTACAGCTTTGCTGCAGGGCTTGCTATCCGGTGTTCGCAGAAAGGTGTTCGCAGAATCGGCAAACGGGCTGACGAACCCCACCTCCTATCAGATCAGACTGCCCTTAGCGCGCCCGTCTCCATAGATGAGGCCATTTTCACCGCCATCTTCCACCCGGGGTACATCTGGAAACGCCCGTCTGGCGCGGGTTTGCAGATGGCACACCGCCCCCGTCAGGGCAAAAACGGGCTTCGCGTCGGCGCGAATTCAAGCGCAAGAGCCGGAGTGCCTGCTGGCGCATAATTGCGCAAAATCGGTCGCATTGATAGCCTGATCCCCGACCGAAAGGACAGTCCCATTACTCCCGTGGATAAAGCGACAATGAAGCGCGCAAACTCGACCCTGACAAGCCCCGCCGGCGGCGCGGGCGCGACCATGCGCTTTGCGGTCGGCGAATGCACCCTTGGCGCCATCCTGGTTGCGGCCACGAACAAGGGCGTATGCGCCATCGCCATCGGCGATGACCCGGACACGCTGGCGCGCGCGCTGCAAGATCGTTTTCCCAAAGCCGAATTCAAAGGCGGCGACGCGGCCTTTGAGCAATGGGTGGCCGCGGTGGTGGGCATGGTGGAGCAGCCGGCCATAGGCCTTGACCTGCCGCTGGACGTGCGTGGGACGGCCTTCCAGCAACGCGTGTGGCGGGCGCTGCGCGACATCCCGGCCGGCAGCACGCTCAGCTACACCGAACTGGCCGAACGCATCGGCGCGCCAAAATCAGTGCGCGCGGTGGCCGGCGCCTGCGCGGCCAATGTGCTGGCCGTCGCCATACCCTGCCATCGCGTGCTGCGCCACGACGGCTCGCTCTCGGGCTATCGCTGGGGCGTGGCGCGCAAACGCGCATTGCTGGCGCGCGAGTCGGGCGGCGGGTCAGACT
>CAMDRY010000432.1 GCA_945906975.1 Bordetella parapertussis
GCCGGCGCGATGATGCCAAAACTGATAAGCCCGATTCCCATCCATGCGATTGGCGGCAGTTGCTCTTGCAAGACCACCGGTCCGATCAGCGCAACCAGCAGCGGCGCCCCGCCACGCATCAGCGGATAGCTGTGCGATAAGTCGCCATGGCGATAAGCACCGATCAGGGCGAAATACTAAAACAGATGCAGCGTCACCGATGCCGCGATCCAGGGCCATGACGCGGCCGCAGGCAGTGGCAAAAATGGAATGATTAGCAGCGCGATCAGACTGCCGAAAAACACCATCAAGGTGGTGTCCAGCAGCTTGGACTTGCTCGACTTGATAATGGTGTTCCAGACGGCGTGCATCAGCGCGGCGCCCAGCACCCATATGGTGACCTCGAAACTCAGGGTCAAAATCTCAGAGCTCCGTCAACTCTGGCAAACACGCAAGAACGCGGCAGCCTTCACCTTCAAGCGCTTTGCCTTGCCGGCAGCACGCAAGCGCGCAGATGCGGGGCAAAGTGGGCCAGCGGCGGCGTCTCTTGCCCCGTCACCTTGGCATTGTCATCCCACATCCGAAGCCGAACCGCTTCCCCGGCATACGGGCGGGCAATGAACGCATCCGCCTCCTTTTGCGCATAAATGCCCCCTTGCAATTCCAGGCTTCGCTTCGAATCGGGCGAGAGCGAAGCCCAGTATTCCGGGCGTGAACGGCAAAGATAGCGCTTGGCCTCGACATGCAGGCGAATGGGTTCCAGCACTTCTGGGCCAAAGACACCGCGCAAAAAGGGAATGGCAAAATACTGGTGCGTGTCGTCGACACCCCTCATCGTCGGGGTTTCCCCCCTATCGTTAAGCAAATGTCCCAGGTCGTGCAAAAGACTGGCACTGATGAGCGCGCTCGTCGCCCCGGCCGTTTCTGCCAGATGCGCACTTTGCAACGCGTGCTCCAACTGGCTCACTCCCTCCCCTGAGTACGCCATATGCCCTTTGTGCTCAAACAACCCACATATTTCCAGGATGGAAATAGACACCGTGTTTTCTCCTCAGGTGCCACGCGGCGCGCCGTTGACTGCGCCGCTGGCCACGTTCAACTGGGTCTCGCGCAGGCGGCTGTGGTTCAAAACACCGGCCTGCTCCAAAATCGGATAGGCAATCGAGCAAATGTGCGAATTGATGCGTTTCATGTCACTGATCAGGTCAAGATGAAGCGAGCTGGTTTCAACGCTTTGCGGCGTATTGTCAAGCAGGCGACGAAGATGATTATCGGCATACGCTATTTCCACATTACGAAACTGCGTCTTCTGCTCGATCAGGCGTTGCGCACTCTTCAAGTCGCCCTCCAAAAAAACCGATAAGCCAAGCTGCAGGTTTGCGACCAGCCGCTGATGCAGATCACAAATTTCCGCCATACCAGCCTCGGAAAAATTCCGGTTCTTGACGATTTTCTTCTCCTCAAGGTCGATCAGGATGCGCTCGAGCATGTCCCCCACGTGCTCCATATTGATGGCAAAGGTGACAATGTCCGTCCAGCGCCGGCTTTCCGCGTTGCCCAGCGCCTCGTGGCTTACCTGGGTCAGGTAGAGTTTTATGGCCGTGTAGAGATCATCCACGGTGTCCTCCATTGCACACAAGCTCTTGCCCAGCGCAAGATCATTGGTCTGCAATACCGTGAGCACGCCCTTGAGCATCGTCTCTATGACGTCTCCCAGACGCAGCGCCTCCCGGGCGGCGCAGGCGATGGCAAGTGAGGGCGTGGCAAGCGCGCTCGGAGTGGCGATAAGACCGCGACCTGCAAACGAGGTGGCGATGACCGCGGTCGCCGTACTGCTTTGCACCAATCCGGTCACGCCGAGTCCGGCCAGGACGGCGGTAAAACGGTTGTTGACGCTTTGCGACAAGACATCGCGCAACTTCGCGCCGTAAATGCGCAGGATGCCGGCGCGCACAAGGTGGGTGCCCCAAACCAAAAGGGCTACAGCTGACAGCAGGTTCAGCAGGTTCTGCACTTCAGCCTGTTAGACCCAGGGCAGCGAATAGGTCTTGACGTTGGTAAAGCTCTTGATCGCTTCCTGCACGCCTTCCTTATAGCCTAGGCCCGAATCCTTGATGCCGCCAAACGGGGTCAGTTCGAGGCGGTAACCCGGCACCTCGCGTACATTGACGGTGCCCACATTCAGCTCCGAAACGAAGCGCGTGATGTAATCAATGCGGTTGGTACATACAGCCGAGGATAGGCCATACGCGGTACCGTTGGAAATGGCAATCGCTTCCTCGATGGTTTTGAAACGCATGACCGGAGAAACCGGGCCGAATGTTTCCTCCATCACCAGGGGCATTTTCGGGTCGACACGGTCGAGCACGGTGGGCGAATAAAGCGCACCCCGCCGCACATTGCCGGCAAGGAGTTTCGCACCGGCGGCGACCGCCTCGTTGACACGCAACTCGAACAGCTTTGCCGCCGACTCGTCGATCACCGTTCCCATCTCATTGGCCTTGTCCATGGGGTCGCCGTAAGTCCAGGCCTTGGTTTTGGCCACAAGCATCTCGACGAAACAATCGGCTACCGATTCCTGCACCAGCATGCGCTTGACCGCGGTGCAGCGCTGGCCTGAGTTCTTGTACGATCCCTGCACCGCCAGCGTGCTCGCCTCATCCAGGTCGGCATCTTCCATGACGATGATAGGGTCGTTGCCGCCAAGTTCGAGCACGGCGCGCCGATAGCCCATTTTCGAGGCGATATACTTGCCGATGGCAACCCCGCCAGTGAATGTGATCAGGTCGACATCGATGTTGGTGATCAACTCATCGGCAATTTCGCGCGGATCGCCTGTCACCACCTGCACCATTTCCGGCGGACAACCCGCCTCATAAAGGATGTCGACCAGCATGATCGCCGACAGGGGCACCTTTTCCGAAGGTTTCAGGACGATGCGGTTGTTCGTGGCGATTGACGGAATGAGCTTGTGCGCCACCTGGTTCATCGGGTGGTTGAACGGCGTTATGGCGCTGATCACGCCAAGCAGCGGATCGCGCTGGGTGAACACCCGCCGCTTTTTTCCGTGCGGCGTGATATCACAGGAAAAAATCTGTCCGTCGTCCTTTAGCGCCTCGGCAGCGCCGAAATTGAATACATCGTAAACGCGACCGGCTTCGTACAACGAATCCTTTTTTGATAACCCCGCCTCAGCGGTGATTAAATCCGATATTTCGTCAACGCGCGCGCGTGAAATATCCGCCGCCTTGCGCAGGATCTGCGCCCGCTCATGCCGCGAAAGCGTCGCCTTATACGATTTAGCCACTGAAAAAGCGCGCCGCACATCCTCCAGCGTGGCCTTGGGCACCGTCCCCACCAGCTCGCCGCTGTACGGATTGGTGA
>CAMDRY010000433.1 GCA_945906975.1 Bordetella parapertussis
GACTGGTGATCATGCCTTCCACCATTTTGCCGCCACCGATGCTCGATCCTAATGGTCAGTCTGCGGTTCCGTTAAAGGTATCGGTGGCAACCATGGTGCAGGACCCGGCGCCAAGCGTCGAGCTTGCTCGCACGGTGTTGAATCGGGTAATGAGTAACAAGGCTTTGATCACCGACGAGTTTGTGCGGCTGTTCCATGAAAACTGGTCGGGCAAGGGCGTGCAAGCCGAGGCCGGGCGCCGCGCGGTCGGGCGGGCGCCGCCTATCCATCCGGCATTGGGTCGCTTGCGTAATCGCGCGTTGTTACTTTGGGGCGCGGATGAATCTCTGCCGGAGCGTTCGCTGTTGTTGCAGCGCGCGATTCCCGGTTCGGAGTTGCATGTACTTCAGGGTTGCGCCCACTGGCCGCAAGTGGATCGACCCGATCGTAGCTTCGACGTCGTCAACACTTTTCTTCATTCGTGAGCGCCATGGATAATTCCTCCTCTGAACCGAGTTATGCCGATATTCTTCGTGTCGGTCCGGGAACGATCGGCGGTGAGTATCTGCGCCGCTTCTGGCAGCCAGTATTGATGTGCGCCGAAATTGCGGCCGGGCATGTCAAACCTATACGCTTACTTGGCGAAGATCTGACGCTTTATCGGGGCGAGTCCGGCGCTATTTATCTTCTCGCCGGGCGTTGCCCGCATCGAGGCGTGAAGCTTGCTCTTGGGTTTGTCGATGGCGAAAATCTGCAATGCGTCTACCACGGCTGGACCTACGATGCGTCCGGCCAATGCGTGGCGCAACCGGCGGAGTCCAAGCCTTTTAACGAGCGCATCCGGGTCAAGTCGTTCGCCGTGCAGGAGTATCTGGGTTTGATTTTTGTTTTTATGGGCGAAGGCGAACCTCCTCCCATGCCGCGCCTGGGCGACTACGAAGACGACGCCCTGTACGTTCGCGAGATCACCACCGAGACTTGGCCCTGCAATTATTTCGATTTGATCGAGAATTCCACCGATATCGTGCACACCCAGTTCCTGCACTGGCATTTCGGCAGCAAGGCGCCGGAAAAACTCGACTGGAGTGAGAGCGAGGGCGGCATGAATGGCTGTTTCGAAGGCGAGACCGGCAAGGAGGATATTTACAACCGCATCTACTTTCAGATGCCCAACCAGTCGGAATTCGCGGTGATTGGACGCACTGGCAAGGAGGGCTACTACACCTACGCGTGGCGCGTGCCGATCGACGACAACACCGCGCTGCGCTTCAACCTGGGCGCCTATCCTCGCGCCGATGTGGAGGCGAACGCGGTGCCCGGCATGACCGCCTACGCAGCGTTGCGTGGCTTGAAGGAAACCAACGCCGATGCTCGCAATGCCTCAGATGCGGAGCGTGAATCCGAGTCCGTCACCGATGTTGCTGCTGGATTGAATGCCGGCCGTGAAGATATGCGCGGCTTTCGGGAACGCTCGGCGAAAATGAATTTTCGCTACCTCACCAATATTCAGGATTGCACGGTGCTCATGAGCCTTGGGCCGCCCGCAGAGCGCAATTTCACCGAATCTTTTGGTCGCACCGATGTCAGCATTGCGCTGATGCGCCGGCTCTGGCTGCGTGAGTTGAAGGCATTGGCCGAAGGCCGGCCGCTTAAACAATGGCGGCGTCCAGATTTCTTATGGGCCGATGTGACCGCGCTGCATAAGAGCAGTGCTAAGGCGCGTAAGGCCGGGAAATAGCGCCATCACAGTTTCACGTAGATAGGCTGTCGGGGACCCTCAACGGCTCTGATCTAAAAATAAGCATTTGATTTTTATAATATTTAAATTTTCGCCAGCGACCGTGATGGAGCGTCAACGCAAGCTCACTCTGGCTGTATCCCAACCGCTTTTACCAGCTTACCCACTTGCTCCGCGCCGCTACGCAGGGCCGCGGCCAGATCTTCCGGGTTGCTCGAGAGGATTCTCAGGCCCTGCTTGTCGTAGGCTGCGCGAACTTCAGGCGATGTCATGCTTTTAACCACTGCGCCATGGATTCTATCCACCAGCGGCCGTTGCATACCCGCAGGCCCAAGCAATCCAATCCAGCTCGGCGCATCGCGGTAATTGGGGTAGGTCTCGTTCATGCTCGGGATTTCGCCGATGGGCGCGAATCGCGACGCGCCAAGTACTGCGAGGATTTTAAGCTTGCCGCTGGTGGCCTGCGGGCGCACCGCGCCCAGCCCGGAAAAATCGATATCGGTCCGCCCGGCGACCATCTCCGTCATCATCTGCGCCGTGCCCTTTAAGGGTACGTGCAGCATATCAACGCCCGCGGTCACCTTGAAAATCTCCCCGTTCAAATGCGGCAAGGTGCCCACGCCGCTGCTGCCAAAACTCAATTTCCCGGGATTGCGTTTGGCGTGAGTCACCAGATCGGCAACGCTCATGAGTGGCGATTGCGCATCGACGCTCAAGGTGCTGATGATGCCCAGCACCTGGCTGATAGGGGTGAGATCCTTTTGCGTATTCAAAGGCATGTTCTTGTTCAGAAACTGTACCGTTACGAGAATACCCGAGGTCGCAAACAGCAGCGAATAACCGTCCGCAGGAGATTTGGCCACGGCCTCCGCGCCGATGATGCCGCCCGCGCCGGGACGGTTTTCGACGATCACCGGTTGGCCCAGATCTTCGCCGAGGCGCGGCGTCATCACGCGCGCATACAAGTCGATGCCGCCTGGGGCGTTGGGGATCACCAATCGGATTGGTTTGGCGGGGTAGGGTTGCGCGCTTGATACGCCGCAAGACACCGTCAATGTCAGTCCCGCAAAAAAGCGTATCCAGTTCATTCCACTTGGCATAGTTTTTTCGATATAACCTAAAAATCGCAGTTGAAAATCGTGATAGTACGCAAGGTGTTGAGCATTAAGGATTTCCAACTGCGGCGCATTTAACCAAAATAGTGAGTTTATTAATTGCGTCAAGTACTTGAAAAATTGTGAAATCCCCAAATTTTGGCAGTCTCAACTGCGGTTTTTAGATTTATTGGATGCAATCCAGCGAATTATGTGGGGACCAGTGCGAACGTGTAGGAATTCCACCGGTTTGAAATTGCAGAGGGATTGTGATCGCGACAGGTGTTGGGCGCAAGCAATGTTGTGGTGAACGCAGGGGCGCGTCAGACCTCGACCTGTCCCTTGGAGCGATAGCTCTTGCCATCGATTCGTACGGTCTCGGCGTAGTGGAGCAGTCGGTCGAGCAGTGCCGAGGTGAGGACAGCGTCGTTGTTGAAGATGCTCGCCCAATGCTTATAGACGCGATTGGTGGTGATCAGAGTGGCGCCGCGTTCGTAGCGGTGACTGATGATCTGGAACAGGCCGTCGGCGCCGAACT